>NZ_PTXM01000017.1:0-237287 GCF_004343765.1 Burkholderia sp. SRS-25 | reverse complement strand
CCTTCACCCCACCCCCGCTGCGAGCCTTCTGACGCCCGCCGCGAAATCCTTATCGAAATTGCTTCGTTCGCCTTTGCCGGCCGCGCCGCTAACGTGTTCAAAACGGCGGCGGCCCGCCATCTGCATTCCGGCAGGATGCGCACCGGCCGCCGCCATCACGACAACCGCGTCGCGATAACGGAACAGACCGGACGGGCCGCGTGCCCGCACCCCGCCAGGAATGTCCGCATCGCGCGCCCTTCGCGATGCCCATGGCCACGACCGACCGCATCATCGACACGACGCCGCTCGACGTCCGCGCGCAACCGCTGATCGACGCGCTGATCGACGAGTATTCGACCCGTTACAACGCGTATCGCCCCGACAGCCACGCGTCCGCCCGTGAAGAACTCGCACGCTACCCGGCCGAAGCGTTCGCGCCGCCCGAAGGCGCGTTCGTGCTGCTGCTGCGCGACGGCGTAACGATCGGCGGCGGCGCGTTCAAGCGCTACGACGCACAGACCGCCGAGCTCAAACGCATCTGGACCCGCTCGGACCTGCGCCGCCAGGGCCTCGCCCGCCTCATCGTCGAGGCGCTCGAGCTGCGCGCCGCGCAGCAGGGCTATCGCCGCATCTACCTGACCACCGGTTTTCGCCAGCCCGAAGCATGGGCACTGTACGACCGCACCGGCTATACGCGGCTGTTCGATCCGTCGATCGCCCCCGAAGCGTATTTCCACCTGCGGTTCGGCAAGGATCTCGCCGATCCGTCGCGCACGTCGACGCTGGCCGACCTGTGGGCGCCCGTGCCCGAACCGGTGCTGTCGCGCTGACCGCGACCGCCTCCCTGCCTCCCTCCGATCTCCGCTTGCCACCACAGGACGCCTTCATGCAACGAGTCGTACCGCTTTCTTCCCGTGCCGCGCGCACGCTGGCCGCCGCACTGATCGGCCTGACCGCGTTCGCCGCAGCCGCGGCCGCCGCCACGTTCGACCTGAGCCCCGAGCAACGCGGCCGCCCGCGCGGCGTGGCCGATGCGGCGGTCGAGCGCGCCGTGCCCGCGTCGTTCAAGTTCGCCGAGCCCGGCACGCTGACGATCGGCGTTGCGCCGAGCCTGCCGCCGATCAGCTCGTATGCGACCGACGCGCGCACGGTGATCGGCTTCGACGCCGACGTCGGCCAGCTCGTGTCCGACAGCCTCGGCCGCAAGCTGAAGATCGTCGCGCTCGCGTGGGCCGACTGGCCGCTCGCCCTCGAATCCGGGAAAGTCGACGCGGTGATCTCGAACGTCACCGTCACCGAGGAGCGCAAGCAGAAGTTCGATTTCTCGACCTACCGCAAGGACCAGGTCGGCTTCTACGTGCGCAACGACAGCAAGATCCAGGCGATCCGCGAGCCGAAGGACGTCGCGGGGCTGCGCGTCGTGACCGACGCCGGCACCAACCAGGAAAAAATCCTGCTCGCGTGGGATCGCGAGAACGTCGCGCACGGGCTGAAACCCGTGCAGAAGATCCAGTACTACGACGACCAGGCGATGCGTATCGTCGCCGTGCAGTCGGGCCGCGCCGATGCGGTGTTCAGCGTGAACTCGGTGCTCGCGTACCAGAGCGCGCAGCAAGGCAAGACGCGGCTCGTCGGCGCGATCAGCGGCGGCTGGCCGCGCACCGCCGACATCGCGATCGCGACGCGCCGCGGCAGCGGGCTCGCCGATCCGCTCACCGTCGCGTTGAACGGGCTGATCAAGAACGGCCGCTACCAGCAGGTGCTCGACCGCTGGAACCTCGCATCGGAAGCGATCGACCAGTCGCGCACGAATCCGCCGGGGCTGCCGAAGAGCTGAACGCCGCGCACGCTCACCGTCCATTCACGCTCACGCAGGAACGCCGCTCACCATGTCTTATTCGCTTTCGTTGCTGGACAAGAGTCCGATCGCCGACGGCGCGAGCGCCGCCGACGCGCTGCGCTTCACCACGACGCTCGCGCAGCGCGCCGAACAGCTCGGCTACGAGCGCTTCTGGGTCGCCGAACATCACGGCACGCCGGCCTTTGCAAGCTCGGCGCCGGAAATCGTCGTCGCGCACCTGCTCGCGCACACGTCGCGCATCCGCGTCGGCTCGGGCGGCGTGATGCTGCAGCACTACAGCCCGTTCAAGGTCGCCGAAACCTTCAAGGTGCTGGCCGCGCTCGCGCCCGGCCGCGTCGATCTCGGCGTCGGCAAGGCGCCCGGCGGGTTGCCGCTGACCACGCGCGCGCTGCAGTGGTTCCACGACAAGGCGCGCAAGCCGGACTTCGCGGGCCAGCTCGCGGAGCTCGACGCGTTTCTCGGCTGGGGCGTCGCCGAGGATCACCCGCTCGCCGGCGCCGTCGCGCTGCCCGTGCCGCCGCAGGCGCCCGAACGCATCCTGCTCGGCGGCTCGCCGGACAGCGGCGCGCTCGCCGCGCGCCACGGCTGGCGCTTCTGCTATGCCGGGCATTTCAACGGCGACGACGCAAACCTCGAACGCTCGCTGGACGCGTACCGCAGCGCCGGTGGCACCCGGCCGCTGGTCGCGCTGTACGCCGTGGCCGCGCCGACGCGCGACGCGGCCGAGCAGCTGATCGGGCCGCTGAAGATCTTCAAGCTGCAGTTCGCGGGCGGCCAGAGCTTCAATCTCGCCAGCGCGCAGGCGGCCGCCGAATTCGCGCGGCAGAGCGGCGCGTCCGACTACCGGATCGACGAGTTGCGCCCGACGGTGCTGGCCGATACGCCCGAGCGCATCCACCGCGCGCTCGATGCACTGAGCCGGCGGCTCGACGTCGATGCGTTCGTGATCGATTCGCCGGTGACCGACTACGCGGCCCGGCTCGCATCGGTCGAATGGCTCGGCGGCGCGCTGTCGGCCACGCCGTTGCAGGCGGCCCTCGCGGCCGACCGCTCCCTCTCCCCTGACCAGAACGCGTGACGCTCCCATGACCACCCGACGATCGATCCCCTTCGGCCTGATGCTGCAAGGCGCAGGCAGCCACATGAACGCATGGCGGCACCCGAGCAACCCGCCGGACGCGAGCATCAACCTCGACTTCGCGATCGGCATCGCGCGCAAGGCGGAAGCCGCCGGCATCGCGTTCGCGTTCGTCGCGGACGGCCTCTACATCAACGAGAAGTCGATCCCGCACTTCCTGAACCGCTTCGAACCGCTGACCGTGCTGTCGGCGCTCGCAGTCGCGACGAAGAAGATCGGGCTCGCCGGCACGATCTCGACGTCGTACAGCGAGCCGTTCACGGTCGCGCGCCAGCTCGCGTCGCTCGATGCGATCAGCGGCGGACGCGCGGGCTGGAACGTCGTGACGACGCCGCTCGAAGGCACCGCGAAGAATTTCGGCAAGGCGCATCCCGATCACGAACTGCGCTACGAGATCGCCGACGAATACCTCGAAGTCGTGCAGGGCCTGTGGGACAGCTGGGACGACGACGCCTTCGTGCGCGACCGCGCGACCGGCCGCTTCTTCGACCGCGACAAGCTCCACACGCTCGACCACCACGGCCGCTTTTTCCAGGTCGCGGGCCCGCTCAACATCCAGCGCTCGCCGCAGGGGCAGCCGGTGATCTTCCAGGCCGGTTCGTCGGACACCGGCATCGCGCTCGCGGGCAAGTATGCGGATGCGGTGTTCACGCATTCGCCGTCGCTCGACGAAACGGCCGCGTTCACGCGGCGCGTGAAGCAGAGCGCGATCGAGCATGGCCGGCAAGGCAGCGACGTGAAGATTTTCCCCGGCATCGGGCCGATCGTCGGCCGCACCGCGGCCGAGGCCGAGGACAAGTACCAGGCGATCCGCAACCTGCTGACGATCGACGAGGCGCTCGCGTATCTCGGCCGCTATTTCGATCACCACGATTTCACGCAGTACGCGCTCGATGCGCCGTTCCCGGAACTCGGCGAGCTCGGCCGCAACAGCTTCCGCTCGACCACCGACCGGATCAAGGCCGATGCAAAACAGAAAGGGCTCTCACTGCGCGAGACGGCGCTCGCGGTCGCCACGCCGCGCCCGAACTTCATCGGCACGGCCGAGCATGTCGCCGACGAGCTGATCCGCTGGCACGACGCCGGTGCCGGCGACGGTTTCATCCTCGGCTTCGCGGTGCAGGCGCAGGGCGTCGAGGATTTCGTCGAACTCGTGATTCCGGAGCTCGAGGCACGCGGGCGCTACAGCCGCGACCTGCCCGGTGCAACGCTGCGCGACCACCTCGGGCTGCCGCGCAAGGCCAGCCGCCACGCGGCGCCTGGCGCGTCGCACGAAACGGCGGCCGAAGCGCACGCCTGACACCCGCCGCCGCGCCGCCCGCGCGCGGCGCGCCCGCCCGACCGATTCGAGGATTTCCACCGACATGAGCGACACCACCCACCTCGGCGGCGCGCTGCCGCCGCTTTCTCCCCCCGGCGCACGCGACGCCAGCACGCGTTTCAGGATCGTGCCCGCGCGCCACCGGTCGCGCACGGCTGGCACCGTGCTCGCCGTCGCGCTGATCGCGATCGTCCTGCATTCGATTCTCGGCAACCCGCAATGGGGCTGGCCGGTGTTCGCCGAATGGTTCCTGTCGCCGCCGGTGCTGTCGGGGCTCGCGCGCACGCTGGTGCTGACGCTGCTCGGCGCGGTGTTCGGCTTCGTGCTCGGCGCGTTCGTCGCGCTGGCCCGGCTGTCGCGTTCGCGGCTGCTGTCGGCGAGCGCGTGGACGTTCGTGTGGCTGTTCCGCTCGATTCCGCTGATCGTGCTGCTGCTGATCCTGAACAACCTCGGCTACCTGTACGAGCACGTGCGGCTCGGCGTGCCGTTCACGGACATCGTCTGGTTCGACACGCCGACGACCGATCTCATCAGCCCGTTCCTCGCAGCCGTGCTCGGTCTCACGCTGAACCACGCGGCCTTTTCCGCGGAAGTGATTCGCGGCGGCATTCTCGCGGTCGACCAGGGCCAGCTCGAAGCCGCCGCCGCGCTCGGGCTGCCGCGCGGCCGCCAGACCACGCGGATCGTGCTGCCGCAGGCGATGCGTGCGATCCTGCCGACCGCGTTCAACGACCTGATCTCGCTCGCGAAAGGCACGTCGATGGTGTACGTGCTCGCGATGCCGGAGCTGTTCTATACGGTGCAGGTGATCTATCGCCGCAATCTCGAAGTGATTCCGCTGCTGATGGTCGCGACCGTCTGGTACCTGATCATCCTGACCGTGCTGTCGGCCATCCAGGTGCAGGTCGAGCGGCACTATGCGCGCGGCGCGCTGCGCAACCCGCCGCCGTCCGTCATCACGTTCGCGCTTGCGCGTATCGGCGCGCTGTGGCGCCGTGTCGCGTCCCGTCACGCGGCATCGGTCGCCCAGCCTCACGGCGATGGCGACGCGGCGAGCGCCGTTGCACCGCGCGCCGGCGGCGAAGTGGCCGTGCATGGCGTGTCGAAGCAGTTCGGCATGCAGCGCGTGCTCGACAACGTGTCGTTCGTCGCGCCGCGCGGCAGCGTGACCGCGATCGTCGGGCCGTCGGGCTCGGGCAAGTCGACGCTGCTGCGCACGATCAACCATCTCGAACGCGTCGACGACGGCTTCATCGACATCGACGGCGAACTGATCGGCTATCGGCGCGACGGCGACATGCTCTACGAGCTGAAGGAGCGCGAGGTGCTGACGCGGCGCACGGCCGTCGGGATGGTGTTCCAGAACTTCAACCTGTTCCCGCACCTGACCGTGCTCGAGAACCTGGTCGAAGCGCCGGTCGCCGTCGGCGGCATCACGCGCGATGCCGCCGAACGCATCGCCCGCACGCTGCTCGCGCGCGTCGGCCTCGCGGACAAGGCCGATGCATATCCGCGCCAGTTGTCCGGCGGCCAGCAGCAGCGCGTCGCGATCGCGCGGGCGCTCGCGCTGCGCCCGAAGGTGCTGCTGTTCGACGAGCCGACGTCGGCGCTCGATCCCGAACTCGTCAACGAGGTACTCGACGTGATCAAGGAACTCGCGCGTTCGGGCACGACGCTCGTGATCGTCACGCACGAAATCGGCTTCGCGCGCGAAGTCGCGGACAACGTGCTGTTCATGGAGCGCGGGCGCATCGTTGAAGCCGGGCCGCCGGCCGTCGTGCTCGACGCGCCGTCGCATCCGCGTACGCGTGCGTTCCTGTCGCGGGTGCTGTGATGCGCGCCGCTCCCGACCTGCGAGGTGCCGCACGATGACCGATCGACGCCAGTTCATGACCGCCGCGCTGGTCGCGGCAGCGGGCCTGCCGTGGCGCGCGGCGCACGCGGCCGCCGCGACGGCCGATCTCGATCCGCGCCAGGCCGGCCGGCCGCGCGCGCAACCCGACGACGCGGCGATCCGTGCGGCAGCCGCCTACCGCTGGGTACGCGACGGCGCGTTCACGGTCGCGATTTCACCGCATGCGCCGCCCGTGTCGACCTACGCGACCGACGCGCGCACCGTGGTCGGCGCCGATCCCGACTATGCGCAGCTCGTCGCCGACGCGCTCGGCCGCACGCTGGTGCTGCTGCCGATCGCGTGGGCCGACTGGCCGCTCGGGCTGACGTCCGGCAAGTACGACGCGGTGATCTCGAACGTCGGCGTGACCGAGAAGCGCAAGGAAAAATACGATTTCACGACCTACCGGCTCGGGCTGCACGGCTTCTACGTGCGCACCGGCAGCCCGATCGCGAAGCTCGCCGAGCCGACGGATATCGCCGGCCTGCGCATCATCACCGGCGCGGGGACGAGCCAGGAGCGCATCCTGCTCGAATGGAACAAGCGCAACGTGGCGCAGGGGCTGAAGCCGGCCGAGCTGCTTTATTTCGACGACGATGCGGCGGCGCGCGTCGCGCTGCTGTCGGGTCGCGCGGATGCGGAGCTGAACCCGAATGCGTCGCTCGCGTACGAGGCCGCGCGCACGGGCAAGATCCGCCGCGTCGGCGTCGTCAATGCCGGCTGGCCGGCCAACGCCGACGTGGCGATCGCGACACGACGCGGCAGCGGGCTTGCACCCGCGCTGACGCTCGCGACGAACGCGCTGATCGGCAACGGCCGCTACGGGCAAGCGCTCGCGCGCTGGGGTTTGCAGAGCGAAGCGATCGCGCGTGCGGAGACCAATCCGCCGGGGTTGCCGCCGTTTTGACGGCGTCGAAACGTCGACGATCAAAATGACATCGCCCCGGCATCCCGTAACGGAAATGCCGAGGCGAATCGCGGAAGTCCCGTACAACGTTGCGCCGCGATGCGTCTACGCCGTCACCGCCGCGTGATACCGGTCGAGCTCCGCCACGTGCGCATGAATCGCCGGAATCAGCTCGCGCCCGTAATCGAGCGCATCGTCCAGCGGATCGAACCCGCGAATCAGGAACGTCGACACGCCCAGCCGGTAATACGCGCCGAGCGCCTGCGCGACCTGTTCGGGCGTGCCGACCAGCGCGGTCGAATTCCAGCGCGCACCCGTCAGGTTCGCGACACCCATCCACAGCCGCTCGTCGAGCACGTCGCCCTGCGCGGCCGCCGCCATCAGCCGCTGCGAGCCGGCATTCTGCGGCGCATGGCCGGCGATCGGCTGGCCGTTCGCGAGCCGCGCCGCGCGCACGCGCTCGCGGATCGCCTCGGCCTTCTCCCATGCGGCCGCCTCGGTGTCGGCGACGATCGGCCGGAACGACACGCTGATGCGCGGCGCACGGCCGAATGGCGCGGCGGCCGCGCGCACGCGCGCGATCTGCTCGCGCACCGACGCGAGCGGCTCGCCTCACGTCATGTAGACATCGGCATGCTCGCCCGCAACCGCCAGCGCGGCCGGCGACGAACCGCCGAAATAGATCGGCACGTGAGGCCGCTGTGCGCCCTTGACGAGCGGCGACGCGCCGCGCAGCCGGTAGAACGCGCCGTCGTGGTCGACCGGCGCGTCGGCCTGCCAGATCCGTTTCAGCACGTCGAGGTATTCGCCGGTCCTGCGATAGCGCGCATCGTGCGGCACAAAGTCGCCGTCACGCTGCAGGTCCGCATCGTCGCCGCCCGACACGACGTTCAGCGCGAGCCGGCCACCGCTGAATACGTCGAGCGTCGCGATCTGCCGCGCGGCGGCCGACGGCACGATCACGCCCGACCGGTGCGCGAGCAGGATGCGGATGCGCTCGGTCGCGGCGGCCGCGAACGACGCGACGATGAAACCGTCCGCCGCGTTGCTGAAGTGACCGACCAGGATCTGGTCGAAGCCGGCGGCCTCGTGCGCCTGCGCGAAGCGGCGCACGTAGTCGGGCTGGACGGCCGCGCCGCCCGGTACGTCGACCTCCGCGCCGGGTGTCGCGGTGATCATGCCGATGATGTCGACTGGCATGTCGGGGTGTCCTTCGGGTTATCGATCGGGAATCGTGGCCGGGATGGCCCGCTTACTGGGCGGCGGCCGTCTTCTGCGCAGGCGCCGCGAACGCGCCCGCATACGAACGGTCGAGCAGCTTCGACGTGTCGTACGCCGCCGGAATCACGCCAGCCTTGTGCAGGAAGTCGGCCGTGTTCTGCGCGTCCTTCGCGGCCGTTTCGTCGACCGGGCCGACGCGCTGCTTCGCGTTGTTGAGCCAGCGGTATGCGACGTCGGGTTCGAGCTTCGCGCGCTTCGCCCACAGGTCCGCGTACTCGCGCGGATGGTCGTCGACCCACTGGCGCGCGGCAACGACGCGCCGCAGGAAATCGGTGATCTCGGCGCGCTTGCCGGAGGCGGCCTGCTCGTTCGCGGCCACGAAGCTCAGCGCCGGCATCAGCCCCTGCGCGGTCGCCACGGGCCGCGCACCCTGCCGCAACGCGAGCGTGCTGACGAACGGCTCCCACAGCGACACGGCGTCGACCGAACCGTTCGCGAGCGCGTTGGTCGCGTCGATCGGCATCAGGTACGCGTACTTGACCGAATCCGCTCGCAAGCCCGCGTGTTCGAGCGCGCGCAGCACGAGCTGCTGGCTCCACGCGCCGCGCCATACGGCGATGGTCTTGCCCCGCAGGTCGGCCACGGTGCGCACCGGCGAATCCTTCGGCACGAGGATCGCGACGCCGTCGAGGCTCTGCCGCGACACCGCGACCACCTTCACCGGCGCGCCGCGCGCGGCCAGCGTGAGCAGCGCCGAATCGCCGAGGAAGCCCACGTCGATCGCATTGCCGTTCAGCGATTCGGCAACGGGCGCGGCGGCCTGGAAATGCTTCCACTCGATCGTGTAAGGCAGGTCCTTCAGCACGCCGGACGCCTCCATCGACGCCTGGATGTTGAAGTAGTTCTGTTCACCGACGCGCAGCGTGACGGTGTCCTTGGCCATGCCCGGCTGCGCGGCAAGCGCCAGCAAGAGTGCCGTGACGATTCGACTCAACAACGTGATCTCCCGTAGGGTTGGCAGGCGGCCGCGCGAGGGCGGCGCCCCGTGGTCCGCCGTGCACGGTGGCCGGCGAAACGGATGGAACCGCTGAAGATACGTCGATCTCCATCATGAAACAAACGCAATATTCTTCTATCGAAAGATGCAAATGTTTTATGACGCGGCAGGCGTCGCCGGATGCCGCCGGTCGCGGTCGCGGGAACCCGGTTCGAACGAATCCTCGACAGATATTTCGCGCACGAAATAAATCCTGAACTATATTTCGCATACGAAATAACTACCCGAGCGAGGCTGGCCATGACCTCCCAACCGATCGAGTTTTCCGCCGCCGACGGCTACGCGCTGCACGGCACGCTGTGGTCCCCGGACGCGCCGCCGCGCGCGCTGGTGCTGATCCATCCGGCAACGGCCGTGCCGGAGCGGCTGTATGCGGGCTTCGCGCGCTTCCTGACCGAACGCGGCTTCGCGGCGTTCACCTACAACTATCGCGGCATCGGCGCGTCTCGCCCCGCGCGCCTGCGTGCGTTGAAGGCCCGCATGCGCGACTGGATGGAACTCGACGTGGGCGCCGCGACCGCGTGGGCGCGGCAGGCGTACGACGGTTTGCCGCTGCTGGCGGTCGGGCATAGCGTCGGCGGCCATGCGATCGGGCTGTCCGCCGCGACGCCGCACCTGCGCGCGGCCGTGCTGGTCGCCGCGCATGCGGGCAGCACGCGGCTGATCACGCAGGCGGCCGAACGCCTGAAGGTGCGGCTGATCCTGCGTGTGCTCGGCCCGCTGATGTCGGTACTGCTCGGCTACGTGCCCGGCAAGCGGCTCGGGCTCGGCGAGGACATGCCGGCCGGCGTGTTCCGCGAATGGAGCCGCTGGACCACGCTGCCGCACTATTTCTTCGACGATCCGACACTCGGCGCGGCCGAGCGTTACGCGAAGCAGCAGTTGCCGATCCTCGCGCTCGGCTTCGACGACGACCCGTGGGCGAACCCGACTGCGATCGGGCTGCTGGTAAGCTATCTGACCCGCGCGGCGGTCGAACGCCGCCAGATCGATCCGCACGCGGCGGGCAGCGGCCCGGTCGGGCACATGGGCTTCTTCCGCAGCCGCCCCGGCACCGTGCTGTGGCCCGACGTGGCCGACTGGCTCGCGCAGGCACTGGACACGCCGCGCGCCGCACGCCGTCCCTCCCTTTCCATTGCAGCCGGGAACCCAGCTTGAGCGAAGACCGACGACTGTTTTTCATGTTGAACATCGGCCAGCGGCGCGTGCAGCGCTGGATCGACCGCAAGGCGGAGACCGAGACGCGCGCGAGCGCCGCGCAGGCCGGCGCATTGTTCTGTCTCGCGAAACAGGACGGCGCGCTGATCGGTGAAGTCGGCGCCGCGCTGCAGCTTGCGCCGTCCGCGATGACGGGGCTCGCCGACCGGATGGCGAAAGCCGGCCTGATCGCGCGCCACGCCGATTCGGACGATGGCCGCGCGACGCGGTTGTACCTCACCGATGAAGGCCACGCCGCGCTCAAGCGTGCGCGCGTGCTGCTGCGCGAACTCAACGGCAAGCTGTGCGACGGGTTCTCCGACGACGAACTCGATGTCGTCGCGCGATGGCTGCATGCGCTGCAGGAGCGGTTTCCGGCGGAGCGCTGAGCAGCACGATCCCGCATCGCCGCCGGCGCTCAACTGCCCCATCGAAAGCGATTCCGATTCGCATTTTCGATTCGATTTTCATGCCGTCTCGACGGCATTTTTTGCGCGTCCGTCGCCCTCTTCCGGCAACGCTTTCCGGCTACGCACTGTTACAAAAAACTGCCTGCCGTGCGGCAGACGAATCGCCTACATTGCAATCCACCTCGACACATTCGTCGCCTGCCCGGGCAAGGCTTCCCGTCCGGTCGACATCGCAGTCACGCCCGACAATCAATGAAAATGAAAAGGAGTCTTAACCGAAGTGCTGGCGGCGTCCAGCGCACGCGGATTGCGATGACCGAAGCGGCATCCTGAACGACACGTATCGGCCCGATGCGCGGCATACGACGCCGCGCGCCGGATCGCGCTGCCGCGTCGTGCCGCCCCATCGCACCCGCACGTCAACGAGGAGCAGTCCATGCGACGCATGATCGTGTCCCACTCGCTTGTCACCCGCCTGTCCGCCGCGATGGCGATGGCCGCCGCTGCCGCGGCGCACGCCGAACCCGTCGTCGTGTCCGGCCCGAGCCCGTTCGTCGCCTGCACCATCGGCGGCCCCGGCACCAACTACGTGAACGCCGAAGTCGAGCCGTGGCTATCGGTCAACCCTGCAAATCCGATGAACATGATCGGCGTGTGGCAGCAGGACCGCTGGTCGAACGGCGGCGCCCACGGGCTCGTCGCCGGCTACACGTTCGACGGCGGCGCGACCTGGGCACGCACGCCGCAGCCGTTCAGCGCATGCGCGCCGGGCGGGCTCAAGTACGAGCGCGCGTCCGATCCGTGGGTCTCGTTCGGGCCGGACGGCACCGCGTACTCGGTGTCGATCTCGTTCAACCAGTCGAACAACAGCAATGCGGTTGCCGCGTCGGTGTCGTCCGACGGCGGACAGACCTGGAGCAGCCCCGCGGTGCTGATCGCGAACGACGAGCCGACGACGCAGTTCTTCAACGACAAGGAATCGGTCACCGCGAACCCGGTGAAGGCCGGCACGGCCTACGCGGTATGGGACCGCCTCGAGCTGCCGAACGGCAACCCTTATGCGAACCTGCACACGAAGGCGTTCCGCGGCCCGACGCTGTTCTCGAAGACGACCGACGGCGGCAAGACGTGGAGCGCCCCGAAAGTGATCGTCAACGTGCCTTCACGCCAGCAGACGATCGGCAACCAGATCGTGGTCGATCCGAGGAGCGGCACGCTCTACGATTTCTTCGACCTGATCCAGCCTCCGTTCAGCAAGGCGGCCGGCAAGGTGGCGTTCATCAAGTCGACCGACGACGGCGCAACGTGGACGAAACCGCAGGTGATCGCCGGCCTGCAGACGGTCGGCGTCACGGATCCGGTGACCGGCGAACCGGTGCGTACCGGCGACATCATTCCGGAACCCGCGATCGATCCCGCGTCGGGGCAGCTGTACGTCGTGTGGCAGGACAGCCGCTTCAACGGCGGCACGTACGACGAGATCGCGGTATCGACGTCGAAGGACGGCGGCGCGACCTGGAGCGCGCCACAACAGTTGAACACGCCGACCGGACGCCCCGCGTTCAATCCGTCGGTGCGCGTCGACAACACGGGGGCCGTGATGGTCACGTACTACGACTTCCGCGACCTGCAGGCCGGCAACACCACGACGCTGCCGACCGGCTTCTGGCGCAAGATCTCGCATGACGGCGGCACGACGTTCGCCGACGAGCGGCGTGTCGGCGGCCCCTTCGACATGAAGCTCGCGCCCAATGCCGAAGGTTTCTTCATCGGCGACTACCAGGGGCTCGACGTGCTTCCGTCGTCGTCGTTCCATCCGTTCTTCGTCCAGACCAACGCGGGCAACCTGACGAACCGCACCGACGTGTTCTTCGCACCATGACGCTTGCATGACCGCCACGCCGCCGCACGACGCGATGCGTCGCGCGGCGGCGCGTGCGTGTTCACGGCATCAATGCATGTCGGTCAGCACGATGCGCCCGTCGACCTTGCCTTCGCGCAGCTTCGCGAACACGTCGTTGATGTTGCCGAGCCGGTCGCGATGGATATGCGCGCGCACCAGGCCATCGGCCGCGAAGTCGAGCGATTCCTGCAGGTCGCGCCGTGTACCGACGATCGACCCGCGCACGGTGATGCCGTTCAGCACCGTGGAGAAGATCGGCAACGGGAAATCGCCGGGCGGCAAGCCGTTGAGCGCCACCGTGCCGCCGCGCCGCACCATCCCGAGCGCCTGCGCGAATGCGCTGCGCGACACGGCCGTGACGAGCACGCCGTGCGCACCGCCGATCTCCTTCTGGATCACCTTGGCCGGATCGTCGATCGACGCGTCGATCGTCAGTTCCGCGCCGAGCTGCCGCGCCAGCGCGAGCTTGTCGGGTGAAATGTCGATGGCCGCGACGTGCAGCCCCATTGCGCGCGCATACTGCACGGCCACGTGCCCGAGACCGCCGATGCCGGAGATCGCGAGCCATTGGCCCGGCCGCGTATCGGTGACGCGAATGCCCTTGTAGACGGTGACACCCGCGCACAGGATCGGCGCGATCTCGTCGAACGCGACCTGCGCGGGCAAATGGCCGACGTAGTCGGGATCGGCCAGCACGTATTCCGCGTAGCTGCCGTTCACCGAATAACCGGTGTTCTGCTGGCCGTGGCACAGCGTTTCCCAGCCCGTGTGGCAGTACTCGCAATGGCCGCAGGCCGTGTAGAGCCAGGGCACGCCCACGCGGTCCCCCTCGCGCACGTGCGTGACGCCCGCACCGACCGCCGCGACGATGCCCACGCCTTCATGCCCCGGAATGAACGGCAACGTCGGCTTGACGGGCCAGTCGCCGTCGGCCGCGTGCAGGTCGGTATGGCATACGCCCGATGCCTTGATGTTGACGAGGATCTGGCCGGGCCCCGGCGTCGGCACGGGCACTTCCTCGATGCGCAGCGGTTCGCCGAATGCGTGCACGACGGCCGCTTTCATGGTTTGGGTCATAGGTCGCTCCTGCCTGGTCGATGAGCGACCCAGTATCCGGCTTCGGAATCGACGGACGTTGATACGTATCAACACGCAGGGCAATGCATGGCGATGGCCATCGCTACAAGACGTCGCACCGTTGCGCGACGCTGAATCGCACCGGCTCCTGATTCAGGCGCGGATGTCCGCGTCCGCCGCATCGATCGGCACCGGGCCGCTTCCGGCGAGCCGCTTCGACGGACACCGAACGCGGGCAACACGCACGTGGCCGACGTATCGGCAACGCGTCGGCGCGCGCACCGAAATCACGCGGTTCTGGCGATCGTTCGGAACACCACGCAGGCCGTTTCCGCTCCCGCCACCATTTCACCCTTCCGACAGAAACCCGACAGGATCCCGCCGTCCGGCTTGGATTTTGAAATGATATAACATATCATTTCGCGTGCCCGTCCAGCTGACGCCGTTCCACTTCGGGTGGCCGGGCCTCGCCGAGCCATGTTCCAACGGGTCACTGCGCGTCGCAGACGCAACAATATATCGTATCCAGCCGTGATCCGCATCGCTCGTTATCCGATCCGATTCCAACCGATTCACCGACCATGCGCGACCTCCCTCGTCTGCCGCTTCGCCCGCTCTCGTCCCTTTCGCTGATGCTGTTCGCCGCCGTCGCGCACGCGCAGACCGAACCGCCCGCCGCGTCCGGCACGCCGCCGGCCACCGCGCTCGCCCCGATCTTCGTGACCGCGAACCCGCTCGGCGACAACGAGCTGATCGCGCCGACCGCGCAGCTTTCCGGCGATGCGCTGACGCGCCGCCAGGCCGATTCGCTCGGCGAAACGCTGAACGGGCTGCCCGGCGTGTCGACCACCACCTACGGGCCGATGGTCGGCCGCCCGATCATCCGCGGGATGGATGGCGACCGGATCCGGCTGCTTCAGAACGGCGTCGCGGCGTACGACGCATCGTCGCTGTCGTACGACCATGCGGTGCCGCAGGACCCGCTGTCGATCGAACGCGTCGAGCTCGTGCGCGGCCCGGCTGCGCTGCTGTACGGCGGCAATGCGGTGGGCGGTGTCGTCAACACGATCGACAACCGGATTCCGCGCGAAGCGATCCAGGGCGTGACCGGCGCGCTCGACGCGCGCTACGGCGGCGCGAATTCGGTGCGCGCGGGCGCCGCGCAGGTCGAAGGCGGCAACGGCCGCTTCGCGTTCCACGTCGATGCGTTCGACCGCGAGACGAGCAAGCTGCGGATTCCCGGCTACGCGCGCAGCAGCGCACAACGCGCGATCGACGGCCCCGACGCGCCGCAGCCGTACGGCAACGTGCCGAACAGCGACGGCCGCGTGCACGGCGGCGCGGTCGGTGCGTCGTACACGTGGGCGGACGGCTTCGCGGGGCTGTCCTACAGCGGCTACGAATCGAATTACGGCTCCGTCGCCGAAAGCGACGTGCGGCTGCGGATGCGCCAGGAGCGCCTCGCGCTCGCGTCCGAGGTGCGCAACCTGAGCGGGCCGTTCACGAAGCTGAAATTCGACTTCGCGTACACCGACTACCGCCACAAGGAAGTCGACAACGGCGAGACCGCGACCACCTTCCGCAATCGCGGCTACGAGGCGCGCATCGAGGCAACGCATCGCAAGATCGGCCCGTTCGAAGGGGCGATCGGCGTGCAGTTCGGCCGGAACACGTTCTCCGCGCTGGGCGACGAAATGCTCGTGCCGTCCACGCGCACGAACAGCGTCGCGCTGTTCGGCCTCGAGGAATGGCAGGTCGTCCCGGCGCTCAAGCTGAGCCTCGGCGGCCGCTTCGAACACGTGAAGGTCGATCCCGATCCGGCCGGCGTCGAGAAATTCGCGGGGGCGCAGCCGCGCGAATTCAACGCGGGCAGCCTGTCGGCCGGCGCACTGTTCTCGCTGACGCCCGTGTGGTCGGTGGCGGCCAACGTCGCGTACACCGAACGCGCGCCGACCTTCTACGAGCTGTATTCGAACGGGCCGCACGATGCGACCGGCCAGTTCCTGATCGGCAACCCGAACGCGTCGAAGGAAAAGGCGGTGTCGACCGACCTGTCGCTGCGCTATGCGAGCGGCCCGAACCGCGGCAGCGTCGGTGTGTTCTACAACCGCTTCTCGAACTACCTGACCGAGTACAACACAGGCCGCGTGGTGAACGACGACGGCGAGCCGGTCGCGCCCGGTACCGACGGCTCGCTCAACGAGGCGATCTACCGCGGCGTGCGTGCCGAGTTCTACGGCATCGATCTGGACGGCAAGTGGCGCACCTTCGCGCGGCACGGCCACACGGTCGACCTGGAACTGACCGCCGACTACACGCATGCGCGCAATGTCGACACGGGCCAGCCGCTGCCGCGCATCGCGCCGCTGCGCGCGACGCTCGCGGCCAACTACGGCTACGGCCCGTTCGGCGCGCGTGCGCAAGTCACGCATGCATGGTCGCAACACCGCGTGCCCGACAACGATTTTTCGACGGACGGCTACACGTCGCTCGGCGTGATGCTCACCTACAAGATCCGCGTCGGCCCGACGCACTGGCTCGCATACCTGCGCGGCGACAACCTGACGAACCAGGAGATCCGCTATTCGACCTCGGTCGTGCGCGGCTTCGCGCCGCAAGGCGGCCGCAGCGTGATGGCCGGGTTGCGCACCACGTTCTGACCCTCTCATGGTCCGCGGCGCCCGCCGCGGGCCTCGTTCCGGCGCACTCTCCCTGCGCCGCGAATTTCCGTTGATCCGTCATTACCGGTCATTGCGCGACATTCGCCAGCGACGCGCACCGGTTCCCTTCTCCAATCCAGTCGAAACAAAATCCGATATTCATCCATAAATCGAAACGGATTCATCAGACAATTATTAGCAAAACGACAGTTTCTGTTCCACCCAGGAAAACCGGTTTCAAATTCCACGTATAAACCTTTTAATCACGGGCACTTCGCCGATTCTTGATCAAAATCAGGAGCGCCCGTCCGGCAACGATTCCAGCGCTAAAAAAACTAATATCAGGGTTTTCGAAGGCTAAAGAATCATCCCGTATACCCGTTAATGCCGGCACGAGCCCGTATCTGGTCGAACAATAAATCCAATTCGTCAACCACACGCACAGAGGCACACTGTGAAAATCGCCAGAATGAGCATCAGAACAAAACTCCTTGGCGGCTTCGGCCTGCTCGCCGCGGTCGTCGTGATCGTGTCGGGCATGGCACTCAAGGCGCTATCCGATACGAATGCCGAATTTTCCCGCTACATGAACGGCATCAATGCGCGAGCGACCGTTTCCGCGCAAATCCGTACCGCGGTCGACCGGCGCGCGATCGCCGCGCGCAACCTCGTGCTCGTGACCAAACCGTCCGACGTCGAGCTCGAACTGGCCGAGGTGAACCAGGCGCACAAGGACGTGCAGGATCGCCTCGCGAAGCTCAAGGACATGATGGCGAACGCGACGGACAGCTCCGACCGCGCGCGCGAACTGGTGGCCGACATCGTGCGCATCGAAGCCAGCTACGGGCCCGTCGCGCTGCGCATCGTCGGGCTCGCGCAGGCCGGCAAGAAGGACGAGGCGACCGCCGACATCGACGACAACTGCCGCCCGCTGCTCGCGCAACTGGTGCACGCAACCGATGCATACGCAACCTATACGCATGAACGCGAGCTCGCGATCGCGCAGCAATTCGCGGATCGCTATGCGATGGAGCGCAACCTGCTGGCCGGCATCTGCCTGATCGCGGTCGTGGTCGCGGCATGCGGCGGCCTGTGGCTGACGCGCAAGATCACGGCGCCGATCGGCTCGGCCGTGGACGTCGCGCGCACGGTCGCGAACGGCGATCTCGGCAGCCGCATCAACGTGAGCGGCAACGACGAGACGCGCGATCTGCTCGAAGCATTGCGAACGATGAACGAGCGGCTGATCGGCATCGTCGGCCGCGTGCGCGATTCGTCGAACAGCATCGCGCATGCGGTCAGCGAGATCGCGTCGGGCAACCTCGACCTGAGCCAGCGCACCGAGGAACAGGCCGCGTCGCTGCAGGAAACCGCCGCGACGATGGAGGAATTCACGTCGACGGTGCGCCTGAACGCGGAGAACGCGCAACAGGCCAGCTCGCTCGCCGCGAACGCATCGGACGTCGCGCAGCGCGGCAGCTCGGTGGTCGGCCGCGTGGTCGACACGATGACGGAGATCGGCCACAGCTCGTCGAAGATCGCGGACATCACGGGCATCATCGAAGGCATCGCGTTCCAGACCAACATCCTCGCGCTGAACGCGGCCGTCGAAGCCGCGCGTGCGGGCGAACAGGGCCGCGGCTTCGCGGTGGTCGCGAGCGAGGTGCGCAGCCTCGCGCAGCGTTCGTCCACGGCGGCGAAGGAAATCAAGGAACTGATCTCCGCTTCGGTGCAGACGATCCGCGACGGTTCCGAGCTCGCGGGGGAAGCCGGCAAGACGATGTCGGACGTCACGCAGGCCGTCGCGCGCGTGACGGACATCATGGGCGAGATCGCGGCCGCGTCGGCCGAGCAGAGCCGCGGCATCGACCAGGTGAACCTGACGATCACGCAGATGGACGAGACGACCCAGCAGAACGCGGCGCTCGTCGAGCAGGCCGCGGCCGCATCGAAGTCGCTCGAGGCGCAAGGCCGCGAGTTGTCCGAAACGGTTGCCGCGTTCCGGATGCCGTCCGGCACGCACGTGGCGTCGCCGGGCGCATACGCGCAAGCGCCCGCCGCGCATCACTGGCAACCGGCCGCTGCGTAACCGCATAACCGCGTAACCGATACCGCGAGGAGACGACGATGCGCCCGCTGTTCCGCCGATCCGCCTGCGTCACGCTCGCGCGCACCGCCCGAAGCGCGGCCGCACGCGGCACGCGCAACCGCTGCGCATCGTCACCGTCCGGCGCGGCCGGTTCGCATGCACGACGTCGCGCTTCGCCGGTTCGCGTCGTGCGTTCGCGGCACGCGTGCGTGTAACGCGCACACGTGCGTAACCGCGTCGTCGGCGGTCGTTTCTACCGGCCGGCGCGGCATCGTGCGCGTGCCCGGCCATGCGCGCGATCACGAACGATTGCGTGCGATGCGCGCTCCTCCACATCATATGGCGCACGCTACGTTTGCAGCGGTGCGCAAATTTCGATCCCGCCCGTGTTTCGCACATCGCCATACCGGCGGCATGGAGATCACGCTGCATCCGCACGCGCGTCGCATGGCCGATGCAGACTTTTAAAACGACCGAATGACGAGTATGCTTAAAAAAGCACTCCCCGTTCGGACGGCGAATCGCGTGCCCTGACTCCCGTCCGATCGCATTGCGGCCCCATCGCTCTGCGCGTATCGCGCGTCGATGGCGGCGTCTGCTTCTCGCGCCACGGCCGCACGAACCTTTCCCTCAACAAACGTCAGGAGAGCTGGTGAGCCGACTCGTCGTCGTATCCAATCGCATTGCAGATCCCCGTAAAGCCGCGGCCGGCGGGCTCGCCGTCGCCGTGAAGGACAGCCTGCAGGAATCCGGCGGCGTCTGGTTCGGCTGGAGCGGGAGGCTACGCGGCGGCGACGACCAGCCTGCGCACGGCGACGAAGTGCAGATCCAGAACGTCGGCGGCATCCAGCTCGCGACGATCGATCTCGACCCGCAGGATTACGACGCGTACTACCTCGGTTATTCGAACAACGTGCTGTGGCCGGTGTTTCACTACCGGCTCGATCTCGCGCAGTTCGATCGCCGCTTCGCCGACGGCTACCGGCGCGTGAACCAGCTGTTCGCGCGCAAGCTGCGCACGCTGCTGCGGCCCGACGACACCATCTGGGTCCACGACTACCAGCTGATTCCGCTCGCCGCCGAGTTGCGCGCGATGGGCTGTACGAACCCGATCGGCTTCTTCCTGCACATTCCGATGCCGCCGCCGCCGATCATGGCCGCGATCCCCGAGCACGAATGGCTGATGCGTTCGCTGTTCGCCTACGATCTCGTCGGCTTCCAGACCGAGTCGGACCTGCTTCACTTCGAGCATTACGTCGAAGCGGAAGCCGGCGCCGCTCGGCTGCCCGACGGCCGCCTGCGCGCGTTCGGCCGCACGCTGTCGGCCGGCGCATTCCCGATCGGCATCAACGTCGACGAGTTCGAATCGCTCGCGCGCGATCGCGACGGCCTCGACATGTTCGACCGGATGCGCGACGAATACTCGCGCCGCCAGTTGCTGGTCGGCGTCGACCGGCTCGACTACACGAAGGGGTTGCCGCAACGCGTGAACGCATTCCGCCAATTGCTCGAGCAATATCCGGAGAACCGCAACCGCGCGACGCTGATCCAGATCGCCGCGCCGAGCCGAGAGGATCTCGGCGCGTACGACGACCTGCGGCGCGAGATGGACAGCCTGTGCGGCGCGATCAACGGCGACTACGGCGAACTCGAATGGATGCCGATGCGCTACATTCACCGCACCGTCGCGCGCAAGCGCTTGCCGGGCCTCTACCGCGCGAGCCGCGTCGCGCTCGTCACGCCGCTGCGTGACGGGATGAACCTCGTCGCGAAGGAGTTTCTCGCCGCGCAGGATGCCGCCGACCCGGGCGTGCTCGTGCTGTCGCGTTTCGCCGGCGCGGCCGAGCAGTTGAAGTCGGCACTCCTCGTCAATCCGTACGACACGCAAGGCACCGCGCAGGCGATCCAGCGCGCGCTCGCAATGCCGCTCGAAGAGCGCCGCCAGCGTCACGCGGCGTTGATGGCGATCGTGCGCGCGACCGACGTGGACTGGTGGCGCACGCGCTTTCTCGACGCACTCGCCGAGGCCGCCGAAGTCGCGGCCGCGACCGAGTCCTGACCTGCGCTCACGCGTTCGTCATCGCGTATTCGAACGCCGCACCGTTCACGTCGCACAGGTCCACCGAAACCGGAATGCCTTCGCGCAGGCTCTCCGTCAGGACGCAATACGCATCGAACTGATCGAGCACGCGCGTCGCGGCTGCGAGATCGGCCCACGTCTTGCCGATCGACAGCCGTACCGACATCGCGCCCACGCGCACCCTCCCCGCTTCGTTCTGCACCATGTCGACGTCGATATGCGCGGCGATCGGCTGCGGATCGACATGCTGCTTTTCCAGCGCGAACAGCAGGCTCGCCGCGAGACAGGTCGCGACGGACGCGGCCAGTAACCGGATCGGGTTCGGCCCGCGTCCGTCGCCGAGCGGCGGCGGTTCGTCGGTAAGCACCGGCGCCAGCGTCGTGCCGGCAAATGCGACTTCGAAACAGAAACGCGCCTGCTGCGCGACATCGACCGATACGTGCGCCTCGCTCATGGCGACTCCGTGGAGATCAACGGGGAAAGGAATGCCGGCACGCAGTCGCTTCGACGCGCGCCGCTCGCAGGTTCGCGGCACCTTCAGCGCTCGGGTTCGCGTGGCGGCCCGTACGCGACGAAATCGCGCTCGACCGCCGACGCCTGCTCCGTCTCGACCGCGCCGCCGCGTGCGCCGGCTGCGTCGTCCGGCGCCGGTGTCTTTGCGGACGGCGGTTCGACGCGCCCGTCGATCAGCGCCTGCAGGGCGTCGCGTTCGAGCACCTCGCATTGCAGTAGCCGGCGCGCGATGCGTTCGAGCGCATCGCGGCGTTCGCCGAGCGTCGTCGCGACTCTTGCATGGGCGTCGGCCAGCAGCGTGCGCACCTCGTCGTCGATCATCCGCGCGGTGTGCTCGCTGCAGCGCCCGTCGCCCCCATGCCACGCGCCCGGCATGCCCTGGCGCGCATCGCCGTCGTCGAACGTCGCGAGCCCGATCTTCTCGCTCATCCCGTACTGCATGACCATGTGGCGCGCCATCGCGGTCGCACGTTCGAGATCGTTCTGCGCGCCCGTCGACACGTCGCCGAACACGAGCTCTTCGGCAACGCGCCCGCCGAGCAGGGCATCGATCCGGTCGAGCAGCTCGCTTCGGCGCAAAACGTAGCGATCCTCGGTCGGTACCTGCTGCGTATAGCCGAGCGCCGCGACACCGCGCGGAATGATCGACACTTTCTTCACCGGATCGCAATGCGCGCGGCTTTCCGCGACGAGCGCATGGCCGGCCTCGTGATACGCGATGGTCAGCTTCTCCTGTGCGTTCATCACGCGGCTCTTGCGCTCGAGGCCCGTCAACGCGCGGTCGATCGCCTCGTCGAAATCGGCCATGCCGATCGCCTGCTTGCCGAGTTCGGCCGCGTGCAGCGCCGCCTCGTTGACGACGTTCGCGAGATCCGCACCGACGAAGCCCGGCGTGCGCGATGCAAGTTCGCCGAGATCGACGTCGGCCGCGAGTTTCACGCGCTTCACGTGCACGCCGAGGATCTGCCTTCGGCCATTCACGTCGGGCCGGTCGATCGCGATGTGGCGGTCGAAGCGTCCCGGCCGCAGCAGCGCGGGATCGAGGATCTCGGGCCGGTTCGTCGCGGCCATGATGATCACGCCGGAGCCGGCCTGGAAGCCGTCCATCTCGACGAGCAACTGATTGAGCGTCTGCTCGCGTTCGTCGTTGCCCGACATCGGGCCGACGCCGCGCACCTTGCCGAGCGCATCGAGCTCGTCGACGAACACGATGCACGGCGCCTTCTGCTGCGCCTGCTCGAACAGGTCGCGCACGCGCGCCGCGCCCACGCCGACGAACATCTCGACGAACGCCGAACCGCTGATCGAGAAGAACGGCACGGCCGCCTCGCCGGCCACCGCGCGCGCGAGCAGCGTCTTGCCGGTGCCCGGTGCGCCGACCACCAGCACGCCTTTCGGGATCTTGCCGCCGAGCCGCTGGTAACGCTCCGGATTGCGCAGGAATGCGACGAGCTGCTGCAGCTCGGCCTTCGCTTCGTCGATGCCGGCGATATCGTCGAACGTGATGCCGGTTTCCTGCTGCACGTACACCCGCGCGCGGCTCTTGCCCATCCCGGTGAAATCCTGCAGCCCGCCGCGCCTGCGCAGCATCATGTTCCAGATGAACACGAACAGCACGAGCGGCAGCAGCCACGACGCAAGCGATGCGATCCAGCTCGTGTCGGGCGCACCGTGATAGCGGATGCCGGCGGCGGTCAGTGTGTCGGTCAGGTGCGCGTCGGCCACGCGATTGGTCGTGAAGTGCCACGGCGCACCAGCCTCCCGCACGGCCGCGGCTTCGGACGCCGGCAGCATCGTGCCCGCCTGCGGCATCTTCAGCGTGCCCGAGATCGATACGGGGCCGACTTCGAGATCGTCGACGAGCCGTGCGGCGACGAGCCGGTGGAAATCGCTGTACGCGATCGGCGCCGACGTCGGATGCAGCATCAGCAACTGCGCGGCGAACAGCACGAAGAAGCCCGCCGCGATCAGCAATCCCGGGTAGTCGAATTTCCTGTCCATGGCATCGGGCCGGACGTGCGCGCTACGCTTGCGTTGCGCGGCACGGCGGACGTGTGCGGGCACGCGCGCAGCCGGCGCGTGCCACCGGCGGCCATGCGGAAGCGGCATTCATGCGCGCCATCGTCGCCTCGCTTCATCGCCTCGTTCGTCGCATCAACGGCACCGCGACGACGCCGTGCGCCGGCGCCGCCGGGCAATCCTCGCCCGGGCGGCACGCTGCGACGCGCCGCCCCTGAATCCAGTCTAGCTCGCGCGCAGGCGTCGCGCATCGCCCGACGCACAACTCGAATCGTCCGACAAACGCCTTTCATCCGCCCTCGTTGCCGCGTTATAGTCGCGTTCGTGACATTTTCGTGACAGATGCATCGCGCCGGCCCATACGTGACACGGGCCGTTGCGTTCCATCGCGCGGCGCGGCAGCCTATGCGACGCCGCCGCGCATCATGCCCCCGTCCACCCGCCCATTCGAGGAACCCACGACGTGAACGACACTCCCGATCGCCCCGACGACCTTCCCGCCGATCCCGACCGCCGCCGTGTGCTCGGCGGCCTCGCCGCGCTCGGTGCGGGCGTCGCGCTCAGCGGCTGTGAAACCACGGCGGGCAGCGCACCGCGTTCGGCCGCCGACCTGCGCATCGACGAAGCGTTGCGCCAGCGCGTGCGGCACATCGTCGTGATCTATGCGGAAAACCGCAGCTTCGCGAACCTGTACGGCGATTTCCCGGGCGTGCGCCATCCGCTGAGCGAGGTGCGGCCCGAACACGCGCAGCAGCTCGATCGCGACGGCAAGACGCCGCTGCCCGTGCTGCCGAAGATCTGGGGCGGGCTCGTGCCGCAGGCGCAGGAAGTGGACGGCAAGCGCTACGCGATCGCCGAGCTCGACATCGACAAGCTGCCGAACGCGCCGTTCCTGATCAAGGACGCACAGGGCAACGCGCTGCCGAACGGCGTGATCACGCGCGACCTGTGGCACCGCTTCTACCAGAACCAGATGCAGATCGCGGCCGGCCGCAACAACCAGTTCGCCGCGTGGGCCGATTCGGGCGGCCTCGTGATGGGCCACTACCGCAATTCGGCCGACACGCTGCGGCTGTGGAATCTCGCGCGGCAATACACGCTGTGCGACAACTTCTTCATGGCGGCCTTCGGCGGGTCGTGGATGAACCACATGTTCCTGATCTCCGCGCAGCCGCCGCTGTATCCGGACGCGCACAAGCATCCGCATGCGGCGAAACTGCTGTCGAAGGTCGAAGGCGACGATCCGGCCGGTACGCGCCTGAAGCTCGCCGACAATTCGCCCGCGTCCGCGCTCGACGGCCCGCCGAAGTTCGTGGCCGACGGCCCGCTCACACCGGACGGCTACGGCGTGAACACGATGGCGCCGCCGTACCAGCCGAGCTACGTGCCGCCGCCCGATCCGGGCAACGCCGCGTATGCGGATCCGGCCGACCATCGCGTGATGCCGCCGCAGGGCTATGCGACGATCGGCGACCGCCTGTCGGAAAAGAACGTCGACTGGGCGTGGTACAGCGGCGCATGGCAGTACGCGCTCGAGCATCGCGACACGGGCACCGTGCCCGATTTCCAGTACCACCATCAGCCGTTCAACTATTTCGCGAACTACGCGCCGGGCACCGATGCGCGCAGCAAGCACCTGCGCGACGCGGGGCTCGGCGACGAGCCGTCGACCAACCACTTCATCGCCGACATCGACGCGGGCCGCCTGCCGGCCGTCACGTTCTACAAGCCGCAGGGCAACCTGAACATGCACGCGGGCTACGCGGACATCGAATCGGGCGACCGTCACATCGCGACCGTGATCGACCATATCCGGCGCGGGCCGCAATGGGACAACACCGTGATCGTGATGACGCACGACGAGAACGGCGGCTGGTGGGATCACGTCGCGCCGCCGGAAGGCGACCGCTGGGGCCCGGGTTCGCGGATTCCCGCGCTCGTGATCTCGCCGTTCGCGAAGAAGGGGTTCGTCGATCACACGCTCTACGACACGAACTCGATCCTGCGCTTCATCAGCCGCGTGCACGGGCTCGCGCCGCTCGACGGCGTGGTCGCGCGCAACAAGGCGTTCGCCGCGCGCGGCGCGACGCCGCCGGGTGATCTGACGAATGCGCTCGATCTCGGCTAAGCGCCGACTGGCCTGATCGGTTGGCCGCGTGGCCGCTTGAAACGACGACGCCCCGGGCAATGCGGTTGCCCGGGGCGTCGTTCATTTCCGGCCTGAAAACGCTACGCGGCGCGGCGCACTGCGTCGCACCCCGCTTGCGCGGCGTGCCGCCCGGCCTGCCGCCCGAAGAACGTCGCGTCGGCCAGCGACAGCCCCGAGCTGTACCCGGCGCCCCAGCGCGGCAACCCGCAGGTCGTGCGGCCCGCCGCATAGAGCCCCGGCACCGGCGCGCGTGATGCATCGACCACCTGCCCGGTCGGCAGCGTGTCGAGCCCGCCGAGCGTGAAGTGCGGATAGAACGCGTAGTCGATCCGGCAATCGAGCGCGACGAACGGCGGCTCGATCAGCGGCTGCAGCCACTTCCTCGCCTTGTGGAACAACGGATCGGTGCCTTCGGCCGCATGGCGGTTGTAGACGTCGACGGTCGCCGTCAGCGTGCCGGCCGGCATCTGCAGGTCGCGTTCGACTTCCTCCCACGTTTCGCCGGCCGCCGCGATGCCGATCCGCGCGATCGCAGGCGGCTCCTGGTAGGTGGCCTGGTCGACGAGCAGGTAGATGCGATCGTCGGCCTGGTGAAACGCGTGATGGCCCGTGCGGCCGTGATAGCCGTCCTCGTTGATGAAGCGCTGGCCGCGCGCGTTCACGAAGATGCCCTTGATCAGCGATTCGGGCGCGTAGAACGGCAGGCTGACGAAGCCTTGATCCATGTGAATCGCCGCGCCGCCCGCGCTCTGGCCGAGCAGGATGCCCGAGCCGTCGTCGCCGGGGCTGCCGATCGGTTCGTCCGAGCGCAGGAACTGCGGCGCATGCCGGCGCACCATGTCGCGGTTCATCGCGAAGCCGCCCGCGCACAGGATCACCGCGCGACGCGCGCGGACGAACGCCGTCTCGCCATAGACGCGCAGCACGACGCCGCATACGGTGCCGCCGTCATCCACGACCAACGCGAGCGAGCGCGTGTCGTAGCGCGTCGCGACACCGAGCGCCGCCACGCGTTCGGCCAGCACGCGCATCAGCATCTGTCCGCCGCCCCAGCCCGGCCATTGCGGAGTGTGCCCGCGCGGGCACGGCTTCGCGGCCTCGCTGAACGGCCACGCTTCCTCGCTGCCCGACCAGATCAGGCAATCGTCGGTTTCCGGTTCGACGATCCGCTCGGCGACGAACGTGTTCTTGTACGTGAGGCCCTGTGCGACGAGCCAGTCGTGGTGCGCCAGGCTTTCGTCCGCGTAGAGGCGCACCTTCGACTCGTCGGCGTCGCGGCCGCCGGCCAGCATCAGGTAGCGGTACAGATCCTCGGTGTCGTCGGTAAAGCCGGCCTGCCGCTGGGCGGGCGTGCCGCCGCTGCCGCCGAGGTAGATCTCGCCGCCCGACAGCGCGCTCGTGCCGCCGTAGCTCGACGCGCGCTCGACGATCAGCGTGTCGGCGCCGGCGCTCGCGGCTTCGATCGCCGCGCAGGCGCCGGCCGCACCGAAGCCGACGATCACGACATCGTGTTCGGCATCCCAGCGATGCACGTCGCGGGTGTTCAGGGGATGAGTCAGGGAATAGTCGGATGACATGAGGAATGGGTCAGCGTTTGGGAGTTCTGCGGAAAGCGGCGGAGGTGGCGAAGGCCTGATGCGGCCGTCGCCGCGCTGCCTCGTTGCCGAGACGGACGTGCAACGGGGCGCGTGCAAGACGCCCACCGTCTCATGTCCGGATGAAATCGAACCGCGTGAAGCGGGACCGGCGCGCGGCGATTCAGCCGTCGTCGTACGGAAAGGCGTCCGTGCGCCAGCGCGCCGCCACGGCTTCCGCGCTGCGCGGCGCGCGGCCGCGCCGGCGTCACATGCCGCGCATCGCGGCGAAACCGAAGTGCGCCGGATCGATCGGCACGCAACCTGCCGGCAAACCGTTCGCGTCGACCGAGCGGCATTGCAGGATGCCGGCTGCATACGGCGGCGACGGGACCTGGTCGGCGCCGTATCGCGCCATCGCCATGGCAGCGAACGTGCCTATCGCCAATACGCACAGCTTGCGAGTCGTCAGTCTCATGATCGTCGTCTCCTCCGGTTGTCCGCTGGTGCGGTTCGTGTCCGGCGGGCATCGCATGCGCCGCCGGATGACTGCACGGTAGCCAGCGCCCGGCCGTCGGCCATCGTCCGTTTCGACTAGGGGCAAACGCTGAGCAGACGGTGCGCGACCTGCGGCATCGCAACATCGCGCGCCACGGCTGCGCCTGCATGAAGGAAACGCGGCACGTCGCGCGCCCGTCACGGCCGGCCGCACGAATCGTCAGACGCATGCCGCGCACCGGTCGCTGCGCCGCACCATCCATGCACCCTGATGCCACATGCGGCGGCCCGCCCCGGTGTTTTCCCCGACCCTCGCCCTGCTCCGTATGGACGATGAATCCCGGCCGGCCCGGTGCGAACCTGCGCGTCGACGGCGCATTGCCGCCGCGTCGGCCCGCCTTGCGGCCAACGCGTTCCGTTCTTCCACGGGAGCCCACGCATGACCGATTCCAATCCCCGCCACGCGCTGTACGAACTTGCATGCCGCTACGCGCAAGCCGTCGACCGGCGCGACTGGCCACGACTCACCGCGCTCTTCACCCCCGATGCCGCCCTGGCCGGCCCCGGCTTCCGCTTCGACGACCGCGACGCGATCGTCGCCGGCATGCGCGTGATCGAGCGCTACGAAGCGACCCAGCATCACGTGCACAACCAGCTCGTCACGCTCGACGGCGGCGAGGCCGATGTCGAGACCTACGGCGTCGCCTGCCACGTCTACGTGCGCGACGGCGTGAAGCGCAAGCTCGACTGGGGGCTGCGCTATCGCGATCGCTGCGTGCTCGACGGCGGCACGTGGCGCTTCGCCGCGCGCACGCTGCACGTCGACTGGGCGCAAGACCTGCCGCTGGAGGGCTGAGCGATGCGCACCCCTGCTCCCCTCGCCGGCCGCACCGCCCTCGTGACGGGTGGCGCCGGCGGCATCGGCGCGGCCTGCGCGCATGCACTGGTCGCCGACGGCGCGGCCGTCGTGCTGATGGGCCGCCGCCGCGATGCGCTCGAACGCACGCAGCAGCAACTGACCGACGCCGTGCCCGGCAGCCGCGTCGCGATCCATGCGGGCGACGCCTGCGACGAAGGCGACCTGCAGGCCGCGCTCGACCGCGCGTGGGCGATCGACCATCGCCTCGACATCGTCGTGCCGACGGTCGGCGGAGCCGGTTTCCGGCCGCTGCTGCTGCACGACGCCGACACCTTCCGCGCGGAAATCGACCTGAACCTGCACAGCGCGTTCGCCGCGATCCGTCATGCCGCGCCGCGGCTCGCTGAAAGCGGCGGCGGCGCGATCGTCTGCATTTCGTCGACGGCCGCGCAGATCAATTTCCGCTGGCTGTCCGCGTACTGCACCGCGAAGGCCGCGCTCGAAGCGCTCGTGCGCGGCGCGGCCGAGGAACTGGCCGGCGCGCAGATCCGCGTGAACGCGGTGCGCCCGGGCCTCACGCGCTCGGAAGCCACCTCGCCGATGTTCGACAACCGCGCGCTCGTCGCCAGCTTTCTCGAACAGATCCCGCTCGGCACGCTCGGCGAACCGGAAGCGATCGCGCATGCGGTGCGCTATCTCGCCGGCCCCGAGTCGGGCTGGGTGACCGGCCAGAGCTTCGCGGTCGATGGCGGCCATGAGCTGCGCGCCAATCCGCGTGTCGACGACACGATCGCGCAGATCTACGGCACGGCCGCGCTCGATGCGATCAAGGCCGGCCGCGCGCCGGGCGCCGCATGAGCGCCGTCCTTCTTTCAACGTCAAGGGAATCCGACCGACCATGAATCGAGTCGCAAACAAGGTCGCGCTGGTCACCGGCGCGGCAAGCGGCGTCGGCCGCGCGGATGCGCTGCTGCTCGCCGCCGAAGGCGCACGTGTCGTGCTGACCGACATCGACGAGGACGCGGGTCGTGCGCTCGCCCGCGAGATCGGCGACGCGGCACTGTTCGTCCGTCACGACATCGCCGACGAAGCCGGTTGGCAGCACGCGATCGCATCGACGATCGAGCGCTTCGGCCGTCTCGACGTGCTCGTCAACAACGCGGCGATCTGCCCGGTCGGCTCGATCGAGGACACGAGCCTCGACACGTGGCGGCGCGTGATGCGCACCAATGCCGACGGCTACTTCCTCGGCTGCAAGTACGCAATCGGCGCGATGAAGGGCAACGACACGCCGGGCTCGATCGTGATGATGTCGTCGGTCGCCGCGCTCGGCGGGCTGCCGATGATGTGCGCGTATACCGGGTCGAAAGGCGCGGTGACGGCGCTCGCGCGCAGCGTCGCCGTGCATTGCAAGCGCAGCGGCTACCGGATCCGCTGCAACTCGATCCATCCGGACGGCATCTGGACGCCGATGACGCAGGCGCTGATGCCCGATCTCGATCCGGCCGCGCTCGGCATCGGCAGCGATCCGATGGCGCGCATGTGCGACCCGCAGGACGTCGCGAATCTCGTGCTGTTCCTCGCGTCCGACGAATCGCGCTTCGTGAACGGTGCGGAGCTGCGGATCGACAACGCGCAACTGGTGTCGTCGCTGTGACGCACCTCACTGCTTTCCCGTTCAAAGGAGTCCATCGATGATTTCATTCACCGGCAAGACCGTGCTGGTCACCGGCGGCGGCGCGGGCATCGGCCGTGCGTGCGCGCAAGCGTTCGGCGCGGCCGGAGCGCGCGTCGCCGTGGCCGAGATCGATCCGGCCCGCGCGCAGGACGTGCGCCACGCACTCGAAGCGGCGGGCGTCGATGCGCTCGTCGGCACCGTGGACGTCACGCGCCGCGACGAGGTCGACGCATTCGCGCGAACCGTCGACGCACGCTTCGGCGGCCTCGACGTGCTCGTCAACAATGTGGGCGATTTCCTGCAGATCGCGAAACCGTTCGACGACTGCACCGACGACGATATCGCACGGCTGTTCGACGTGAACCTGCGCCAGGTGTTCATCGTCACGCGCGCGATGCTGCCGTTGCTGCGCAAGCGCGGCGCGGGCAGCAGCATCGTCGGCGTGTCGTCGATCGAAGGCTTCCGCGCGATTCCGAACTGCACCGTGTACGCGTCGTTCAAGGCCGCGTTGACCGGCTTCACGAAGAGCCTTTCCGTCGAACTCGGGCCGGCCGGCATTCGCGTGAACCAGATCGCCCCCGAAACCACCGAGACGCCGCAGGTGCCCGTCAGCGCGATGGTCGCGGCCGAGCATCACGGGCACATCCCGCGCTGGATCCCGCTCGGGCGCTTCGGCGCGGCCGGCGATATCGCGGGCGCCGCGCTGTTCCTTGCGAGCCCGCTCGCCGCGTGGATCACCGGCACGACGCTGCATGTCGACGGCGGCGCGCTCGCGGCGGCCGGCTGGTATCGCGACCCGAACGGCTTCTGGACCAACCTGCCCGTCGTCACGGGTAACGGCTTCAACTTCTGAGCGGCACTGCTCGTCTGTTCCTCGCCTGTTCCTTTCACGCGGCGCGATTGCGCCGCTACCGGAGACTCCATGAAGATCCTGATCGTCGGCGGCACCGGCCTCATCGGCGGCCATGCCGCGCTGCACCTGCACGCGCAGGGCAACCACGTCACGCTCGCCGCGCGCAAACCGCCCGCGCCCGGCAGCGCACTCGCCCGGTTCGACGTGCTGCTGCGCGACTACGTGGCCGGCAACTTCACGCGCGACGATCTCGCGCCGTTCGACGCGGTCGTATTCGCAGCGGGCAACGACATCCGCCACCTGCCGCCCGGCACCGACGAAGCCGCGCACTGGGAACGCGCGAACGTCGACGCGGTGCCGCGCTTCTTCGCGCTTGCGCGCGACGCGGGCGTGAAGCGCGCGGTGCTGGTCGGCAGCTTCTATCCGCAGGTCGCGCCGGCGCTCGTCGACACGGTGCCGTACGTGCGCTCGCGCCATCTCGCCGACGAACGCGTGCGTGCGCTCGCGACGCCGTCGTTCGCCGTGTGCAGCGTCAACGCGCCGTTCGTCGTCGGATCGGTGCCGGGGCTGCGCAACGAGATGTTCGCGGCTTACACCAACTATGCGCAGGGCCAGTTCGCGGGGCTGCCCGTGTTCGGGCCGGCCGGCGGCAGCAACTTCATCTCGACGCAATCGCTGTCGGAAGCGATCTGGGGGGCACTGCAGCGCGGGGAAGCGGGCAAGGCCTACCTCGTCGGCGACGAGAACCTCAGCTTCGCCGATTACTTCGCGGCCTTCTTCCGCGCGGCCGGCAATCCGCAGGACGTGCCGTCGCTCGACCAGGAGCATCCGCTGCTGCCCGACATGGCGATCTACACGGGGCGCGGCAACGTCGTGTCCTATGAGCCCGATCCGGCCGACAGCGCGCTGCTGCGCTACCGGCGCGGCGACGTGCAGCGCGCGGTGGACGAAGTCGTCGCGCATTGCCGCGCGCAGTAAGCGAACGGCGCGTGTGTCGCGCCGATGCAAAAACGTCCCGCCGCCGGCGATGCATGCCGGCGGCGGGACGTCGGGTACGACGTGTCGATGCGGACCGTCAGGCGCCGATGCGCTGCTCGATCTTCTTCATCGTGTCGGTCATTTCGGGCGGCAGGCGCAGCTTCAGCGTATCGAACAGCACCGCGTGCAGCTTCAGTTCCTCGCGCCATTCATCGGCGTTCATCGCCGTCACCGCATCGAACTGCTCGCGCGTGAAATCGAGCCCGTCCCAGTGCAGGTCCTCATACGCGGGCGACACGCCGAACGCATGCTCGCCGCCACCGCCCGTGCCTTCGAGACGATCGAGCATCCACTTCAGCACGCGCATGTTCTCGCCGAAGCCCGGCCACACGAACTTGCCGTTCGCGTCCTTGCGGAACCAGTTCACGCAGTAGATCTTCGGCAGCTTCGCGCCCGCGCCTTCGAGCTGCTTGCCGAGTTTCAGCCAGTGCGCGAAATAATCGCTGACGTTGTAGCCGCAGAACGGCAGCATCGCGAACGGATCGCGGCGCACGATGCCCTGCTGGCCGACCGCCGCAGCGGTGGTTTCCGAGCCCATCGTCGCGGCCATGTACACGCCTTCGACCCAGTCGCGCGCCTCGGTCACGAGCGGCACGGTCGTCGAACGACGGCCGCCGAAGATGAATGCATCGATCGGCACGCCGGCCGGATTCTCCCAGTCACCGTCGATCGACGGGCACTGCGCGGCCGGCGCCGTGAAGCGCGAATTCGGATGTGCGGCCTTGCGGCCCGTTTCCTTGCCGATTTCCGGCGTCCACGGGTTGCCCTGCCAGTCGGTCAGCTTCGCGGGCGGCGTGTCGGTCAGCCCTTCCCACCACACGTCGCCGTCTTCCGTCAGCGCGACGTTCGTGAAGATCACGTTTTCGGTGAGCGTCGAGATCGCGTTCGGGTTGGTCTTCACGCCGGTGCCCGGTGCGACGCCGAAGAAACCGGCTTCCGGGTTGATCGCATACAGTCGGCCATCGCGGCCCGGCTTCAGCCATGCGATGTCGTCGCCGATCGTCGTGACCTTCCAGCCTTTGAAGCCCTGCGGCGGAATCAGCATCGCGAAGTTGGTCTTGCCGCACGCGGACGGGAATGCAGCCGCGACGTGATATTTCCTGCCGGCCGGTGACGTCACGCCGAGGATCAGCATGTGTTCGGCGAGCCAGCCCTGGTCGCGGCCCATCGTCGACGCGATACGCAGCGCGAAACACTTCTTGCCGAGCAGCGCGTTGCCACCGTAGCCCGAGCCGAAACTCCAGATTTCGCGCGTTTCGGGGAAATGCACGATGTACTTGACCGGGTTGCACGGCCACGGCACGTCCTGCTGGGCGGCTTCGAGCGGATGGCCGACGCTGTGCACGCACGGCACGAACTCGCCGTCCTCGCCGAGCACGTCGTACACCTCGCGGCCCATGCGCGTCATGATCCGCATGTTCACGACGACGTACGGGCTGTCGGACAGTTCGACGCCGACGTGCGCGATCGGCGAGCCGAGCGGGCCCATCGAAAACGGCACGACGTACAGCGTGCGGCCACGCATCGAGCCGCGGAACAGGCCGTTGAGCGTTTCGCGCATTTCGGCGGGCTCGATCCAGTTGTTGGTCGGGCCGACGTCGTCGCGCGAGGCCGCGCAGATGAACGTGCGATCCTCGACGCGCGCAACGTCCGACGGATCGGATTGCGCGAGATACGAATTCGGGCGCTTCGCCGGGTTCAGGCGCTTGAGCGTGCCCTGGTCGACCATCGCCTGGCACAGCGCGTCGTATTCTTCCTGCGAACCGTCACACCACACGACGCGCTCGGGCTCCGTGAGCGCCGCGATGCGCGACACCCAGTCGATCAGCTTGCGATGTTTGACGAATGCCGGCGGAGCGATCAGCGGGCCGTGTGTTACTTCGGCCAGATTGTTGTGCGACATGAGGTGTCTCCAGATTATTGGGCGAGGATGGGGGATGCGGAGCGAGCCCGCGAGATGGGGTATGCGATTGGAGCGCAGGGTGCGGCGGCGCGCAGGACGGGACACGCGAGCGGAGCGCGTGTCGATGCCGCGATGCGAGCGAGAGAAGGTGACGTCTCTTTAGTAAGTGCGAACGCGAGTTTCGCCATACAAGCAACCTGCCGTACAACTCCATGACGGCCAGCATACCATCGCCGTTATTCGGCAAACGTTGCGTTGCAACAAGAAACAACTATGTCGGCGAGCCGGCACGCCGGTTGCCTGCGCGTTCTTTTTACAGCGCCATTGCGCGCGCTTTGGGGACGAAACGGCCAGGACGGCCGTCCGGCAAGGGTTTCGCGGAAGCGGAAAATTTGCCGCCCCGCTCTCGCGCGCGGCCCGCACGAGCGCGGGCCGGTCGAATTCACGTTTTCGCTACTCAGGCAAACCCTGAATTAGGTTGCGTACACAAACATCTGACGTGAGCGTGTCGCAAGCACCCCTGCTCAAAACGGCGCGCCGGGCAATCCGGGGTAATACGCGCCCGCTGCCATCCCGCCGTCGACGGCCAGCTCGGCGCCATTGCAGTACGACGCTTCGTCGCTCGCGAGGAACAGCGTCGCGCGCGCGATTTCGTCAGGCAGGCCGACGCGTTGCTGCGGCACGTTCGCGTAGTGCTGGTTGATTTCCTCGAGCGGCGCGCCGGTCGGGTTCGACATCGCGGTGTTCACGCCGCCCGGATGGATCGAATTCACGCGTACGCCCTGATGGCCGAGTTCGAGCGCCGCAACCTTCGTCAGCCCGCGCACGCCCCACTTGCTCGACACATACGCGGCCAGCGCGTTCACGCCGCGCAGCCCGTCGACCGACGAGATGTTGACGATCGCCCCGCTCTTCTGCGCGATCATGTGCGGCGCGATGGTCCGGATGCCGACGAACGTCCCGACGAGGTTGATCGACACCGCACGCTCGAAATCGCGTTTCGACAACTCCGTGATCCCGCCGAACGTCAGCACGGCCGCGTTGTTGACCAGTACGTCGATCCGGCCGAACTGCTCCATCGTCGCTTCGGTCGCGCGCACCCAGCTCGCTTCGTCGGCGACGTCGAGCCGCATGAAGCGCGCCGCGTCGCCGAGTTCGCGCGCGAGCGCTTCACCTTCCACGTCGAGCACGTCGCCGATCACGACGCGCGCACCTTCCGCGACGAACAGCCGGCACGTCGCCGCGCCCATCCCACGCGCACCGCCCGTGACGATCGCTACCTTTCCTTCCAGTCGACCCATGTCGCCCTCTCTTCGATTCCGGTTTGCCGGCTGCCGCGCTACGCCCCTGCGCAGGTTTGCCGTTCCATGATTCGCGCGCGGCCCCAGTGCCGCGCACCTTCGATCCCGCCTTCAGCCCCAGTAAGCCTGGCCGCCGTCGAGCGGCAGCGTCGCGCCCGTCAGGTAGGCCGCGTCGCGGCTCGCCAGGAACACGATCGCGCGACCGATGTCCTGCTCGCAGTCGCCGACGCGGCCGAGCGGAATCGTGCGAAAGAACGCGGCGGCTTCCTGCGGATTTGCGTCGACCCAGCCTTTCAGGCCCGGTGACAACGCATGCGGCGCGACCGCATTCACGCGGATGCCGTCCACGCCCCATTCGCACGCGGCCGCGCGCGTCAGCGCACGAATCGCCTCCTTGGTCGCCGCATACGCGCCGTAGCCGGATGCATCCCAGCGCACCGCGGCGGACGACGCGAAATTGACGATCACGCCATCACCCTTCAGATGCGGATGGCATGCGCGCATCATGCGCAGCGTCGCGATCGGCCCCGATTCGAGCCCCGCCAGGAAACTCGCGTCGGTGACGTCGAGCAGGCGGCCGAGCGGCACGACCTGCGCGTTGTTGATCAGGATCTGCACGCCACCGAACCGCGCGACGACGTTGTCGACGCATTGCTCGATCTGCGTCGCGTCCATCACGTCGCACACGAACGGCTCGGCCACGCCGCTGCGCGCGCGGATCGCCTCGCAGGTCGCGAGCAGTTTGTCGAGGGTGCGGCCGACCACCGCGACGTGCGCCCCTTCCGCCGCGAGCGCCTGCGCGACGCCCTGGCCGACGCCCTGCCCCGCGCCCGTCACGAGCGCGACCTTGCCTGTCAGGATGCCCATGCGTGCTCCTCAGGCGACGATCGCCGGATGCGCCTGGACAGGCCCACCCAGCAGTTCACGGTACGACGGCGGCTGCTTGCCGTCGAGATCGGCGATGCCGTACCGCAGCGCGGCTTCCGCGCCGACGAGCACCTGCCCCGACAGCGCCATGCGCTGCGGATCGCCATGAATCGCGTGAATCACGCGGCCGGTGAACTCGGGACTTTCCGCGACGAGCGAGAATTCCTTGTACAGATCCGGGTGTTCTTCCCACACGCGCGTCGTGCGCTCCGTGCGCAGCGGGCCCATCCAGATCGACACGGCCGCGACGTCGAACGGCTTCAGATCGACGGCCATGTCCTTCGCGAACTTGTCGACGCCGGACTTCTGCGCGCCGTACGCCGCGCCGTGCATATAGCAGCTCGCCCCGAACGACGACGTAAACGCGATCAGCCCGCTGCGGCGCTGCGCCATCAGTCGCGCCGCGTGCCAGCTCGCGACATAGGCCGAGCGCAGCCCGACATCGAGGATGTTGACGAGATCGAGCGACTTCTCCCAGAACGGGCCCGGCAGGATCAGCTGATCGTGCAGGCAGGTTGCGTTGTTCACGAGAATGTCGAGCCGCCCGCTTTCGCGTTCGACACGCTCGAACAGCGCCTTCACCTGTGTGTCGTCCGCGTGATCGCAGGCCACCGCGATCCCGCGGCCGCCAAGCGCATCGATCTCGCGCGCGGTCTCGTGGATCGTGCCGGGCAGCGGCGCATCGCCTTCGTTCTGCGAACGGCCCGTCACATAGACGGTCATGCCGGCCGCGCCGAGCGCGCGCGCGATGCCCTTGCCCGCGCCGCGCGAGGCGCCCGTCACGACGGCGACCGGCGCCTCGTGGTTCTGTGTCATGTTCGATGTCTCCTGTGGAATGTGCTGGGCGCCACGTGGATGGCGTTCGCTTGCGTCAGGCGGCCGGCGGTTGCACGCCGGCGAACAGCACACCCGGCGCATCGCCTTCGTAGCGGGCAGACAGCGTCGACGTGACGACGCAGCGCGTGCCCGCGATCTTCCATTCGCCGTCGACCTTCCGGTATGCGTCGTCGTAGTAAGCGCCGAGCTGCGTGAGAGTGCGCGCGTTCGTGTCGATCATCTGGTAGTGCAGGCCCCACGTGCCGCGCGCATGTGTAGCATCGAGCACGTCGATCTCGGGATTCACGCCGTGGTGCATCTCGACGATGTGCGGATGGCAGCCGAGTTGCGCGAAGACGTCGACGAGCGCGTCGCGCGTGTCGAATGTGCCGATCCGGCCGTAGTCGATATGCACGGGGCCGGGCGCGAAGCAGTCGCGCATCCCTTCCGGATCCTTGCGGTCGCAGCATGTGAAGTAGCGCGCCTTCAGCCGGCGGATTGCGTCGGCGTCCTCGAGCCGGCGCACGCGCGCTTCCAGCGATTCGATGAGGGTCATCCTGTCTCCTTGTTCGGGGCCGGCGCGGTTCGAACGCCGCGTCGATGCCACGTTACCGCCGCGCGATGCGTCGGCCATCACCCGTTCGGATGAAACCGGCGATTCGACCCGGCGGCACGGGCCGCATGCGTGCGGCGCGTTCGTCCGAACAGACGATGTGTTGCGGGTGCCTTCGTTCCTACCATCGAACGACACCACCACGAGACCCGGCGATGGACGACACGACCCGCACGCTCCATGAGTACGAGCAGATCAGACAGTTGAAGTACCGGTATTTCCGCGCGGTCGACACGCACGACTGGGCGCTGCTCGCGGATTGCCTGGCCGAAGACTGCGAAGCGCGGCTGTATGGCGGCCGCTATGCGTACGATGGCCGCGACGCGTTCGTGTCGAGCCTGCGCGCGCTGATCGGCAAGCCGACCTTCCTGACGATGCATCACGGCCATCACCCCGAGCTCACGCTGGTCTCGGCCGATCACGCGTGCGGCGTGTGGTTTCTCGAGGATCACGCGATCAATCTTGAGGATAACTACCTGCTGCACGGCACCGCGTTCTACGACGACCAGTACGTGAAACGCGATGGCGTGTGGCGCATTCATGCGACGCGCCACGAGCGGCTGTTCGAAACCGTCACGTCGCCGATCCCGCCGTCGTTCACGCTGACCGCGAACCGGTTCGCGCCGAATGCGCGTCAGATGTCCGGATCGACTGAAGCCGCTTCCTGAATCCCGGCGGCAATGCCGCCGATCCTGTCATTCCCCTCTGGAGCCGGAGCAATGGAGAAAATCATGTATGTGTTGTGGCGCGATACGCAGGCCGCGCCCGATCAGTGGAGCCGCACGGTGCGCGCGCAGCTCGCCGACAAGCTGCTGTCGCTCGGTGCGCACGGCGTGCAGGTAAACGTCGCCGATGCGGATGTCGCGCCGGCCGCCGGCCTGAAGCAGACCAACACGCACCCGGGCATCGACGGGATCGTCGCGGTATGGGTCGACAGCGCGAATGCGATGTTCCGTCAGCCGTTCGACGACGCGGTGCGCGCCGTGGTCCCGCACATGGCGGCGTATCTCGTCACCGAGTCGCAGCCGATTCCGAATACGCGCTTTCCGGCGCGGCCAGGTGAGCGCACTACCGGATTTTCGCAACTCGCATTTTTAAAGCGGCCGCCGCGGCTGACGCACGAAGCGTGGCTAGACGTGTGGCACGGACATCACACGCGCGTCGCGATCGATACGCAGGACAATTTCCTGTACGTGCAGAACGTCGTCGTGCGCGCGCTCACGCATGCGGCGCCCGGGTACGACGCGATCGTCGAGGAATGCTTCCCCGCCGCGGCGATGATCGATCCGCATGCGTTCTTCGATGCGGTCGGCGACGACGAGAAGTTTCAGCGGAACGTGGCGGAGATGATGGACAGCTGCGGGCGCTTCATCGATTTCGACAAGATCGATGTGGTGCCGACGAGCCAGTATGTGGTGAAGGCTGTGCGGGGGTGAGGTCGGGGGATCGCATGGTGCGGTCGCCTACGTCTGGATTGATTGCGGTTTTAAGTTGCGGGCCGGTGGAGCGCTTGTGCGCATGACCGGCTTGCTTTTTGCTGCTTTGCGAATTTCCGCAGTTGGCGTTGATCGACCTGGAACGGTCCCTGCTGGCCACGGGGAGCCCCGTTCGTCGTGGTTACACGAGCTTTCCCGGCCCTCGTCAACTCACTCGAACCTGCGGAAATCCACGTCTTCCTTGACGAACTTTCCCGTCGACAGGAGTGCGTTTTCGACGTCCGCGACGACGCGCGCGTTGTCGAGCGTCGCCGTGACGAACAATCCCCAGATATCGTCGTCTATTTCGTAGTTGCCGCGGGCATACGTCCAGTAGCTGAAGTAACGGTCCTGAGACAAGGCGACCTCGGGTTCATCAAGGCCATCCGGATGCGGAACCTGGACTGAATGCAGCGCGTCTTGCAGGATCGCCGCGACGTCTGGAAAATCCGCCGTGCGATGGTCGTCGAGTACCTCGACCAGAAGATCGCTGCCGTGAAATACCGGTCGAACGCGGAATCGAATCAGGTTTGTCATGGTTTATTTTTCCGTTGCCGTCCACCGATCGACACCCATTGGCCGCTTTTTATAGAAAGAGTCTTCATAACAGGCGGGTTCATCGCTGGATGGTTTCAAGCTGACGAGCGGTAACAGCCGTAGCGCGCTCTGTCATCGTTGTCGTACCAGACGGATGCTTATATTAAATCGAGCGTACGCGTGGATGCCGAGAATCTACAATGACAACACCGCTTCCACGATATGGATCATGCATGGAATCGCTCGCCCCCTTCAGTGGTTCGAAAATCGCACTCTTCAAGGACCGGGAAATCCTCGTCTATCGACGCGACGACAAACCCGACATACCGTTTCCCGGTCTGTGGGACCTGCCGGGCGGAGGCCGGGAGGGGAACGAGACGCCCGAAGCTTGCGTGCTGCGTGAACTCCATGAGGAATTCGGAGTGACGATACCAGGCAGCCGGATCAGTTGGTCGCGGGTCTATCCGTCGAGTCGACCGGATCGCCTGCCACACTGGTTCTTCGCCAGTTGGTTGAGCGGAGCGGAAATCGCCGCGATCCGTTTCGGCAACGAAGGCCAGGAATGGACACTGATGGATGTCGATGCGTATCTGCGGCTCACCGACGCAATCCCGCACCTGCAGGCGCGCGTAACAGATTATCTGAGTCGCTGACGCGGCACGCTTTCCGGCGATTTCGTTTGCCCGTCGAATGTCCCCTGCCGCCGACTCCCGCTCAATGCGTTCGGCCCGGGCCAGTCGATGCGGTCCCGCCCGCTTGCGGACGGCAGACGCTCGACGTCATCCAGCGCTTACTCGCCGTGGCACAAGCCGCCACGAAAGACGAACCAGCTTCGGCCGAGACTAGGCCCGATTCAATGACGATGCGTGCACGAACGCTGAAATAGCCTCCACGACACCGTCCGCCAGTGGCAGATCCGGGTTCGAATAAGCAGCGAGGTTTTCTTGCAGATCCGCCGTGCGGACGGCCTTGAGAACGTGATTGGCGTCGGCGATCACCGCCATTTCGGCCTGCGGATTTGCTCGCTGTAACAGTTCGGCATCCTGCACGGCAACCTGGATATCCCGCGCGCCCTGCACGATGAGCACGGGTTTCATGTAATCGGCCAGCAGCGCTGCCGGGTCGATGGTCAATTCGCTCATCAGGAAGCGCTGGACTTGCGGCCTGAACGCCGGCATGAGTACTGGATCGATGCTGGCTGCGTCTACCCGATCCCCGGCTTCCAGGGAATCGAGGATCGACATCGCATTTTCCAGGATCGGCACATTGGCAGGGTTCGATTGCAGTTGCTGCCTCAATACGGGCCCGAGCGGACGCCCCGCCGCGGCAACCAGGATCAGGCCGGCAATGTCGGCCGATTGCCGCGCCGCCAGCAACGCCACCAAACCGCCCTCGCTGTGCCCCAACACCCATACGCTGGAAGCACCTGCGCGCGCGCGGATGGCGGCTACCCACGAATGGACGTCCGCCGCGTAGTCGTCGATCACGACATCATTAGCATCCGGTATCGCCGACGCGCTGCCATACATGCCGCGCTTGTCGATTCGAACCGACGCGATACCTTCTTCGCACAATCCTTCCGCGAGCAACCGGTACGTCGACGCCTGAAGCCAGCTCGGCGCGTTGCCATTTCTGTCGGTCGCGCCCGAGCCCGGCACGATCAGCACCACCGGCATATCGCCGGTGTCCGGGGACAAGAGCGTGCCCTTCAACGGACCGGCAGGGCCCGGCGCTTCGATTTCCGTCTGCGTGGTGTGCAAATGACTTCCTCGGAGATGGGCCACAAACAATCGATTTTCAGCGCCAGTCGCCGGCGAAGCGCCGCGGCTGATATGTCCGCTCATTCCAGGTAAATCGCGCGGGCTTGCCCGATGCGGCCTTGCCCTTTGGTCGCACGAGGAGGTCGTAGTGGCCGTTGGTCATGTGAGGGCTGAACGACAGCACGTAATGAACCTCCGTCGTGTTTTCCGCGTCGCATGCTTCCTGTCGTGCGTCGCCCGGATCCCCGCCTTTTCCCGTCTTCTCAGCGACACATTCCGCTGCCGCGTCCCTGTCATAGGTCGACCAGTCGGTAACCGCAGTGAAGATGGGCGTCACGCGCGCATCGGCATAGCGATACAGGCTCAGGATCTCGATCGAATCGCTATGCGCGGTCGATGTGTAGTTATTGTTGAAGCGAACGCCAAAGGCGGTTTCCTGCGCACTGATACGGTAGGGAATCACGTCCATGGTCAGGAATACATTCCACAACATCGGTGACGTATCGACGCGCTCGCTTCGATCACTGGCGAGCAGGCGGAACCCTTGCCCGTCGCGGGTCAGGACACCCGTCCACAACTCCGCATCGACGTTCTCGGTCGAGCGCTGGACCAAAGCGGACACGACCCATAGCGGCCCCGACGCAGACTGCCCGTGCGCCCAAGGCGACAACGCGACACCCTTGACACTATCCGCCGGCGCCGGATCGTTGCCCATCAAGGTACGTAGCGCCGCTTGCTGCTGATCGTTGTCGGTCACGTCGCTCGCGGCGAGCGTGCAATGTGCGGCAAGCGCCAGCATGAGCGCCAGGCCCGCCTGCGCGTATAAGGGGCGCTTCTTGCCTTGTCGGGCGCCTGAGTGTCGCCACCCCGACGATGAATCCTCTTCGTGCCTTTCCTGCATGCTGGTCACCATTGCCCCTGTACGTCTTGTAGATCCACTTTTTCGGTCAGTTACGAGCAAGCCCCGTCCGGCCGACGTTCGTGCTCGGGGATCTGCCCGAATAGCACCGCACCGTCGCAACCATTCGGCTCAAGGCGCCTTGGCCAACGCCAGAATAGCCATCACCGCATCGTCCTCGATTCCCTTGATATCCGACGGAAACCGATTCCTTTGCGGTATCAGCACGATGAGCCCCTCGATCTGTGCCGTAACAAGCGCCGCGCGCCGGATGCGTACCGCTTGTGGCAGCGCCGGGTTCACGGCTTCGATGAGGCCGGCGATCACGCCGCGTTGAAATTCATACCCCTCTTCGAGCATCTTCCGCGCGAACTCTTGCGTCTGAGCCAGCGCCCAGAAGTTCACGAACAGGCTTTGGGTCCTCGGTTGCTTTCCGTCTTCGAGCAACAGTCGGACCACTTTCTCCAGACGGCCCTCCGGTGTCAGCGACGTGTCCGCACGCACGCTGTCGTACGTGTTGGCATACGCCTCCCTCGTCACGGTCAGGATGGCCTCGAAGATGTCCTCGCGCGTGGGAAAGTAGTGCTGCAGGTTCGACAGCGCCAATCCCGCCTTTGCCGCGACCTTCCTCATGGTCAGCCCACCGTAGCCTTCGTCGACGAAGATCTCGATGGCACCGGCCATAATCTTGTTCACAGCGTGCTTGCCGCGCTCGGTCAAGACGCGTCCGTTATCGAGAGCCGCCCTCTTCAAGAATTCCTCCTGCTGCCCTGTGAGCGAATGCCCCGGGCGATTGTGCCGATGGCGCGTCAGCGCCGCTCATGCCCGCTTGCAGACCGACCGCGTCGTATCCGCTCCATGCGCAAGGCGCGGTAATTTAGGTTGGTCGACCGGATTTTGCAAAACATCGATGCCTGGGTCGTGTCGGTTTCACTGCAGGGGCCGAAGGGCCGAACCCGACGGCGACATTCTACGCAGGATCGGAAATCCGGGGACAGGCGCCGATGTCGATTGGCGAGCGGACCCATGACTTGCCCGACACCCGTCAAAAATGGGTCGAGTGACGCATTTTCGTCGATGCGACCGAACACCGTTGACGCCCCCCGCGCTCCCGCCCCTTTGCCACGCGCATGACAAAACGTCTATACTTGGACATTCCATCGACCGACTCGCCGAAGCACTCGCCCCGGCGCGCCTCGATCCCCCGGCCCCACCTGCCCGGAACGACATGAGCGACTATCCCGTTTTCGACACGCTTTGCGATCTGCTGAACACGTCCGGCGCGCGGTTCCGCGTGCTGGAGCATCCGGCCGAAGGGAAATCCGACGCAATCGCCGCGCTGCGCGGCACGCGCCCCGAACAGGGCGCGAAGGCGATGCTCTGCACGTTCAAGGATGGCGGCGACACCACCGCGCTCGCGGTGATTCCCGGCCACCTGAAGATCGACTTCCGCAAGGTCGCCGATGCGGTCGGCCGCCGCAAGGCCACCCTCGCATCGCCCGACCTCGCGGCCACCGTCACGCGCTGCGTGATGGGCGCCGTGCCGCCGTTCGTGTTCGACCCGAGCGTGACGCTCGTCGTCGATCCGGCACTGGTCGAACGCAACACCGAGATCGCCTTCAACGCGGGTCGCCTCGACCGCTCCGTCGTACTCGATGCGGCCGACTACGTGCGGATCGCGCAGCCGCTGCTCGCCGACATCACGCGGCCGGAGGCGGCGGGCGGCGAGTAGCACGCCGGTCGCCCGTTTCCCCAAGCCGTCGCATCGATCCGAAACCTGACCTCGAAACCATCATGACCACCACCCGGAAACTCGTGCTGACCGAACAGGCATCGCTGATCGAACAGGTGCAGCGCATTGCCGAAGGGCTCGGCGCGATGTTCGCGCCGTTCACCGAGGTCGTGGTTCACGACCTGCGCACGCCGAAGCACGCGATCCTCGCGATCCACAACAACCTGTCGGGGCGCGCAGTCGGCGAACCCGCGACCGAGCTCGGCCTCGCCCGCATCGCGGACGACGATTTCCCGCCCGTGCTCGCGAACTACCCGAACCGCTTCGCCGACGGCCGCACCGCGAAAAGCACGTCGATCGGCATCAAGGATTCGACCGGCCGCTACGTGGCCGCGCTGTGCCTGAATGCCGACGTCACGCTGTTCCGCGGCTTTCAGGGCATGCTGAACCAGTTCTGCAGCACGGACGGCGAAGCCGTCGCGGAAACGCTCGATCCGGCCGGCGCGGATGCGATCCGCCAACGCATCGACGCATTCGCGATGCGCCTAGCCACGACGCCGCGCGAACTGAAGACCGACCAGCGCCGCGAGTTGATGCAGACGTTGAAAGCCGACGGTTTCCTCGAAGTGCGCCGCGCGATGGAGATCGTGTCGCAGCACCTCGGCGTCTCGCGCGCGACCGTCTACAACGATGCGAAATGACGCAAGCGCGCGGCACGCGCGCTGCTCTACTGCTGAACGATTCCAACGACCACCAGGCAATCCATGAACGCTCCGACTCTCCCCACATACGACGACGTCGCCGCCGCCGCGGCCAGGCTCGAAGGCCATGCGCACCGCACGCCGGTGATGACGTCGCGGACGATCGACGAAGCACTCGGCGCGCAAGTGTTCTTCAAGTGCGAGAACCTGCAGCGCATGGGCGCATTCAAGTTCCGCGGCGCGTTCAACGCGCTGTCGCGCTTCGACGCGGAGCAACGCCGCAACGGTGTCGTCGCGTTCTCGTCCGGCAACCATGCGCAGGCGATCGCGCTGTCGGCGCGCATGCTCGGCATTCCCGCGACGATCGTGATGCCGCAGGATGCGCCGGCCGCGAAGATGGCCGCGACGCGCGGCTACGGCGGCAAGGTCGTGACTTACGACCGCTACACCGAGGATCGCGAGCAGATCGGGCGCGAACTCGCCGCGCAGCACGGGCTCACGCTGATCCCGCCCTACGACCACCCGGACGTGATCGCCGGCCAGGGCACGGCGGCGAAGGAACTGTTCGACGAAGTCGGCCCGCTCGATGCGGTATTCACGCCGCTCGGCGGCGGCGGGCTGCTGTCGGGCACCGCGCTCGCCACCCGCGCGCTGTCGCCGCACGCGACGCTTTACGGCGTCGAGCCGGAAGCCGGCAACGACGGCCAGCAATCGTTCCGCTCGGGCGCGATCGTCCATATCGACACGCCGCGCACGATCGCCGACGGCGCGCAGACGCAGCACCTCGGCAACCTGACGTTCCCGATCATCCGCCGCGACGTCGACGACATCCTGACCGCGACGGACGCGGAACTGGTCGACTGCATGCGCTTCTTCGCCACGCGCATGAAGATGGTGGTCGAGCCGACCGGCTGCCTGTCGTTCGCCGCGGTGCGACGGATGAAGGACGCGCTGCAGGGCAAGCGCGTGGGCGTGGTGATCAGCGGCGGCAACGTCGATCTCGAGAACTTCTGCGCGCTGGTATCGGCGCCGGCATGAACGTCGCGGCGCGCATGAACATTCCGTCATCCGCGCCGCATCACTCCTTCACGTCGCGTTAAGTTTCGCGCCCTAGACTGATTACGTTCTCCCGCAGCCAGTCGTGAAGGAGCCACCATGAAATCGCACGCGATCGTCGCCGCCGTCCTGGCGGCTGCTTCCCTTTCGGCGTTCGCTCAACCGGGCGTGACGTCATCCGGTTTCCCCGCCGCGTCGCCGCACGACGCCGTTGCGCAAGCGACGCACCGCTCGCCCGGCACGTTGCCGCACGCCGGCTTCGTGCTCGCGAAGATCGATCAGAACAATACGCCGCCCGATCGCGGCGGCGAACCGAGCGGCCGCTCGCATTCCGGCATGCGCATGTGACGGCACGCGCCGGGCGTGGCTGCCGCGCCCGGCCGTCAGAACGACGGCAGGGACGGATCGCGTGCAGCGAGGATGTCGTCGGTGCGCCGCTGCAGCGCGCCGTCGATCGTCTCCGGTTGCGGAATCAGCCAGTAGCGCCCTGCCCGGATACCGTCGAACACCCGCGCGGCGAACGCGTCGGGCGTGAGCCCGTGCGCGTTCAGCATCGAGCGCATCGTGTCGACGAAGCCGCGCACCTCGGGCCGGTCGTGCACCGCGCCGAACGGGTCGTTGAAGATGCCCGACTGCACGGGGCCCGGCGCGAGCAACGACACGCCGACCGGTGCGCCCAGCATCTTCAGTTCTCCATACAGCGACTCCGTCAGCGCGACCACCGCGAATTTCGTCGCCGAATAAGGCGACATCAGCGGGCTCGGCAGGAACCCGCCGACCGACGCGGTGTTCACGACGCGCGCCGGCACGTTGCGCTCGATCATCCGCGGCACGAAGCTGCGAATGCCGTTCAGCACGCCGTGCACGTTGATCGCGAAGCTGCGCTCGAAGCGTTCCGACGTGATTTCCCAGCTGAAGCCGGTCGCCATCACACCGGCGTTGTTGAACAGCAGGTCGACGCCGCCGAAGCGCTGCCAGGCGGCCTCCGCCAACGCGTCGACGGCTTCCGGCCGGCTGACGTCGGTCGGCACGCACAGGACCTCGGTGTCGAGCGTCGCGGCGAATGCGTCGAGCTTCGCCGGGTCGAGATCGGCCAGCACGACGCGCATGCCGAGCCCGGCGGCGTGGCGTGCGAGCCCGCTGCCGATGCCGCTGGCCGCGCCGGTGATCACGGCGGTGCCGCCGTCGAAGCGAATCGAATTCGTCATGTCAATCAAAGTCCTGTCGGGTCGATGTGGGGATGCGCATACGCGGGAATCACCGGCGGCGGCAGCACCGTGCGGCCGTCGAGCGAGCGCACCGCGAGTTGCTGCGCGAGCGGGAAATGCAGGCTGTGCGTGACGAGGCCCGTGCGTTCGCGCGCCGGCAGGCGGCACAGCGCGAGCGCGGTTTCGGCGAGATACGCGACGTCCTCGGTCGGATAGCCTTCAGGGATGTAGCGCGCGGCGCCCGGCGTGCGGATCGCCGTGCTCGGCGCGACGAGATTCACCGCGATGCCGTCGGCTTCGAGTTCGGCCGCGAGCCCCTGCGTGAAGCGCGACAGCGCCGCTTTCACCGCCGCATAGACGGTCGCGCCGCCCGCACGCGAGAAATCGTCGAACGGCCGCAGCGGCGGCAGCGCCGTCACCGAGCCGACGTTGACGATCCAGCCTGCGCCACGGGCGCGCATCAGCGGGATCGCGGCCTGCGCCAGCGCGAACGGAATCCGCAGATAGTGTTCGATCGTCGTGTCGAACATCGTCATCGGCATCGCGTCGACGCACGCGTAGTCGGCCACACCCGCGTTGTTGACAAGGATGTCGAGGCCGCCGGCGGCTTGCGCCGCGCGCCCGACGAGCGCATCGCGCTCGGCTGCGTTCGACAGGTCGGCCGCAAGCGCGATCGCGCGGCCGCCGGCCTGCTCGATCAGCGCAACCGTTTCGGCAAGCGTGCCGGCGGTCGTCGCCGATTGCGCGAGGCTGCGCGCCGTCACGACGACGGTCGCGCCTTCGGACGCGAGGCGCTGCGCGATCGCACGGCCAATGCCGCGGCTTGCGCCCGTCACGAGCGCGCACTTGCCGGCCAGTACGCCGGTTCGGGTATCGATCATCGTTGTCTCCTGTGATGTGCGTGCGGGCCGCTCAGCGGGCGATATCCGCAACATGAAGCACCAGCTTCGTTTTCGCCTCGCCCGTTTGAACGAGATCGAGTGCGCGGGCCGCCTGTTCGAGCGGAAAACGATCGAAACGCGGCACGCGCAGCGCGCGCTTCTCCAGTTGCGCCGCGATCCGGCCGAGCGTGCCGCCGCTCGGCGTCCGGCTGTAGGTCATCGCGGTGCGCAGGCCGCGTCGTGCGGCAACGGCGGCCGTCGCGGCGAGCCGCTCCGCATCGCCGGCCGCGAGCGTCATGATGTTCACCAGCGTGCCGCCAGGCGCCAGCAGGTCGAGTGGATTGGCCAGCGTGTCGCCGCCGACCGCGTCGAGCACGAGGTCGACACCGCCGGGCGCCCATGAGCGCAGCGCCTCGGCGATGTCCTGCGCGCGATAGTCGATGCTCGCCGCCGCGCCCAGCGATTCGACCGTCTCGCGGTTGCGCGCCGAACACGTCGCCGCGACGCGCGCGCCGGCCTGCACCGCCAGCTGGATCGCGAACGTGCCGACCGCACCCGCGCCGCCGTGTACCAGCACGGTCTGGCCCGCCTGCAGCCCGCCGTCGTCGAACAGGCCGGCCCATGCGGCGAGCGCGGGCGTCGGCACCGTGGCGGCTTCCGCCAGGCTCACCGCGTCGGGCACGCGCACGACCGAGTCGTGACGCACCGCGACGTATTCCGCAAACGCGCCCCAGCGCCCCGCGCCGACGTCGGTCTGCGCGAACACGCGCATGCCGGGTTCGAATCCGTCGACGCCCTCGCCGACCGCTTCCACCACACCCGCCGCGTCGAAACCGATCACGAACGGAAACGTGTATTGCATGAATGCGCCGAGGTAGCCTTCGCGGCATTTCCAGTCGGCGGGATTGATGCCCGCGCAGGCGACGCGGATCAGCACGTCGCCGGGGCCCGGCGTCGGGGCCGGCACGTCGGCCATTCGCAAGGTGTCGGAATGACCGACGCGGTCGATCAACAGGGCTCGCATCTTCGTGTCTCCAGGGTTGGTCTGATGTCGGCTCGATGTGGGCTGCGCGTCACGCCGCCGTATCGGCCAGCAGGCTCGACGCGAGCGGACAGAACGCATGCGAGATCGCATCGACCGTCCAGTCGGGGCTTTCGGCGTCGAACCGGCGGTCGACCCAGCCCCAGTGATACGGATGCATCAGGTATTCGCCGAGCAGATCGCCGACGTGCGCGAATTCCTGCTGCCACACGTGCGTCCATGCGCCGGGGGTCTCGATCCGGCTCAGGCGCCAGTTGCGGATGCCGGGCATGAACGCGGGCATCTGCAGCAGGTCGCGTTCGAGCGCGGCGATCCGCGCGGTGCCGGCCTGCGGCCGCACGCGCAGCATCAGCGTGCGCCACACGCCGTCGCGCAGCGCCGGTTCGCGCAGGCCGCCGCCGATCGCGCGGCATCGAGCGCCGTCGATGCGCTCGATGCCCGGCAATCGAGCCAATACAGTGAAATCCGCCGTACCGTCGGCCGCCGACTCGTCGTCCAATACGTCGAGCGTGTAGTCTCCCGCGCCCCAGCTGCCGTCCAGATTGCGTGCCAATGCCACGCGTTTCGTGCCGGGCCGCGCGTGCGCGGCTTCGTGCAATGCATGCTCGATCGCGCCGGCATCGCAATTCGCCGACACGAATACCTGTGCCGTGTCATGCCGCATGATCGACCTCCGTCAGCGCGGGCAGCGGCGCATCGGCATCCGTCATCACATGGCGGCGGCGCACGTCGCACAGCGCGTCGACGGCCATCCAGAAACCGGCCACGTCGGCATCCGTCAGCGCGCGCATCCGGTAGTAGGCCGGCGCGTCGGCCACGTGCCAGGTCAGCCACAGCGTGCTCGACTGCCCCGGCACCGCGACGGGCGGCGACACCCAGCGGCCGGCCGCCGTCAGCCCGCGCGCCGCATGGCCCGGCAGGTAACGGTCGCGCAGCAGTGCAAGCACGTCGGGAATACGCTCGGGCGCGAGCGTGATTTCGTCTACGATCTGGATCATTCGCGTGTCGTTCGGGGTCGTTCGTGACAGGGATGCGCAGCGTGCCTACGCCGTTTCGGTGAGGCCAAAGGCGGTCGGCGTGGATAGCATTCTTGCGTGGCGACGGTCGTCGGACCCCTACCACCGCGCTCACCGGCCCCTGTCACAACGCTCAGATCGGGAGACTCATGAAACCGCGCGTCATGCCGGCCCGCGGCCGCATCTTGCCGGGCCTCGGTGCACGCCTGCTGAGCGAACTCACGCGCAGCGGCGCGCCGCCGGCCGATCGCGACGCGCAGCCGCCGCAACCGGCAGCGACGCCGGGCGATTTCGTCGCGCTGTACCGCGACGCGATCGAACGCCTCGAGGCGCAGGTCGCGCGTGGCGACGGCCACCCGCCGATGCGCAAGCGCGAAGTCGACCTGATGTGCCGCTGCCTGCTGAGCTGCGCGACGCTCGCCGACGCGATCCGCTGTGCGCGCGAATTCGGCGAGATGCTGACGCCGCGCGCCGGCGCGCTGTCGCTCGCCGTGCGTGACGGGCGCGCGACGTTCCGGATGGATTCGCTGCGCCGCACACGCAGCCCGGCCGCGTGCCTCGTCGACCTGACGGGGTTGTTCTGCTATCTGCAGCTGTTCGGCTGGCTGATCGGGCAGCCGCTGCAGCCGACCGACGTGTGGCTCGGTCATCCTCGCCGCGACGACGCGATGCCGCTGCTCGGGTTGTTCAATGCACCGGTCGAGGTGGGCCGCAAGAGCTACGGCTTCGCATTCGATGCGGCGCGGCTCGAGTGCCGCGTGATCCGGCAACCGGCCGAGCTCGACGCATTTCTCGTCGATTTTCCGTTTCGCCTGATCGATGCGGCGCCGGCCGTCGTGTCGTGGGCGCAGCAGGTGCGCGGCTTTCTCGATGCGGCGCTCGCGCACGAGCAGGCGTTGCCGGCACTCGCCGAACTGGCCGTGTGGCTCGGTGTGAGCGAGGCGACGTTGCGGCGGCGGCTGGTAGCCGAAGGCAGCGGTTATCACGTGCTGCGGGAGCAGTGTCTCGCCGATGCCGCGCAACGCTGCCTGCGCGAGTCGGACTGGCCGGTCGCGCGGATTGCCGCGCATCTCGGGTTCGGCGGCGAGGAGGCCTTCCGCCGCGCGTTCGTCAGGTGGACGGGTATCGCCCCGAGCCGGTTCCGGCGCGATTGCATGGCAGCAAACCACGCCATTTCGTCAGACATGAAACGCGCCATCGACGCATGAAAGACAGGATTTCGAAAGTTTTTGCGCATCGATGACGTTTTTTCGCATCCGGGGGCTGCCCGACAATTGACGCGCAGGAGCGCGCGCCTTTACCCTTGCGCGCTGATGGTTCCCAGGGATGGGATCAAAAGGGAACGCAGGAGAGGCCGCGCCTCGAATCTGCGGCTGCCCCCGCAACTGTGAGCGGCGAATCCGTGCCACTGCATGCCACTGGGAAACCGGGAAGGCCGGCACGAATCAGGACCCGCGAGCCAGGAGACCTGCCATCGACCCGAGGTCCAAGCAGCCGCACCGGGCGGGGTGTCCCGGCGCGCCAGGCACCGCCATTGGCGGTCGCCCGTTGCATGGACGGCCCGACCTCAGGATCCGCCCGATGTCCACTGTTACCGCATCCGCTTCCTCCCCGGAAGCGTCGCGCCGGCACACCGCCGGCATGCACGGCCCGCCTGCTCGCGCGCGCCGCTCCCGATCGACCGCGTCCGCCGGCATGTGCCGCACCGACGCCCTCGACTGCTGCCCGCTCGACCCGGCCGCGCGATAGCCCGATCACGGACAACAAAACCGGTGCCGCCGCCCGCTCACGATCGACGCATGCGCAGCCCGACCACAACGACAGCCTCATGAAGATTCGACACCTCCTTGCCACGTCCGCCGCGACCGCGCTTCTCTCGCCGCTCGCCCACGCCGCCGGCGACACCGCGGTTGCGCAACCGGCCCCGGCCGCCGACGCCGCCGACCTGCCGACGATCAACGTGGCCGACACACGCCGGCTGCCCGAGTCGTTCGACCAGCGCTATGCGACGACCCAGGTGCTCACGCGCACCGATCTCGACCGGCTGTCGCCGAGCGACCCGAGCATCACGCAGGCGCTCGCGACGCTGCCCGGCGTAACCGTCTCGCAGAACGGCGGCCCCGGTTCGTCCGCGTCGGTCAGCATCCGCGGCTCGTCGGCCAGCCAGGTCGCCGTGTTCATCGACGGCATCCGCATCGGCTCGCCGACCACCGGCATCGCGCCGTGGGCCGACCTGCCGACCGAAGCGTTCGAACGTGTGGAAGTGATCTCGGGGCCGGCCGCCGCGTCGTTCGGCGCCAATGCGATGGGCGGCGTCGTGCAGCTCTTCACGCGCCGCGCGGCCAACCAGCCGAACCAGACCACCGTGTCGTTCGGCGGCGGGTCGAACAAGACGTTCGACACGCAACTGCGCACGTCGGGCACGGTGCCGTCGACCGGGCCGCTCGCCGCACTCGGCGGGCTCACCTACTCGCTGGGCCTGCACTCGTACAACACGGCCGGCATCGACGCGACGCGGCCCTTCGCGTACGGGCACGAGGCAGGTCGCAACCCGTACCACGCACAGGATCTCGATGCGCGCGTCGGCTACGCACGCGACAACTGGTCGGTCTCGACGTTCGCGCTGTATCACCGGTCCGATCTGTCCTACGACAACCGCGGCTATGCGAACCGCCAGCTCGATCATCAGCTGACTGCCGGTATCGCGTTCCACCTCGACATCACGCCGGACACGCAGTTCGACCAGTCGTTCGGTTATGCGAACGATCGCGGGTTCATCTACGCGAGCGATCCGAGCATCCCGACCGACCAGATCAATTCGCAGCGCGTCAGCACGTCGACGTCGTTGACGCACCAGGAGCGCGGATTCCATCTGTTCGGGCTACCGCTGTCGGGCGAAACCAAGCTCGCATACGACTTCACGCGCGAGCAGGCATTCCTGCCGGTCGACATTCCGAACGGCGTGCCGACGCGCAACGATTCCGCGTTCTCGCTGCACCAGTCGGCGACGCTCGGCAGCGTGACGATGTTCCTCGCGGGGCGTCATGAAATCATCGCCGGGCAGTCTGTGAATACGGGTAACGCGGCGCTCGCGTGGGCGATCACGCCGGTGTACACGGCGCGCGTGTCGTACGGCAACGCGTTCAAGCTGCCGTCGTTCAACGACCTGTACTACCCCGGCTACGGCAACCCGAACCTCAGCCCGGAACGCAACACGTCGGTCGAGGCAGCGATCGATGCGAACACGTCGTATGGCACGTTCACGGCCGCGATCTACGATACGCGCGTCACCAACCTGATCGCGTACAACCCGGCGACGTTCTCGCCGATGAACATCGGCCGCGCGCATATTCGCGGCATCGACCTGTCGTACAAGGGAACGATCGGCCGCTCGACGCCGGTGAGCGTCGCGGTCGGGATCCTGAATCCGCAGGACGAAACCAACGACTCGTGGCTCAACCGCCGGCCGCGCCAGACGGTCAGCCTCAACATCGATCACGCATGGGATGAACTGCACCTGCATGCGTTGAGCACGGGGGCGTCGCTGCTTTATGGCGGCACGACGTTCGACGATCCGGCGAATTCGGCCTATCTGCCTTCGTACCTGACGGTGGGCCTGCGCGCGTCGTACCGGATCAATTCGCATCTGACGGTGTCGGCGACGGTGTCGAATCTGTTCGATCGTCAGTACATGACCGCGTATGGGTACAACACGCTCGGGCGCACGGCGTTCGGGAAGGTGAGTTATACGTTCTGACGGGAATGGGCAAGCTTTGGCCGGACAGGTGGCAGGGCCTCCCATTTGACATGGCGCATCCGATGCCTGCGCCGCCGGGTTCGTGAAACGGGTGATGCCACCCCAAAACCGGGCGATGGACCGACGGCTACCGAGCCGTCGGTCTTTCGTCGCACCGCACACGTTGCTGTCCGTATCAACACTGTTAGACTGCGGACGCCTTCCCCGCACATGGACTCCACCATTCAGGACAGTGACATGACCGAATGCGCGCTGACATTGACCAGCCAGATCGAATGGGAAAACTGGTTGGAGCAAAACGGCAGCACGTCGGACGGAACATGGCTGCGTCTGGCGAAAAAAGGCACCGCGCAGCAAACCATCACCTATGAACAGGCGTTGGAAAGCGCCCTCTGCCATGGCTGGATCGATGGTCAAAAACGGGCTGAGAGCGCGCAATACTGGTTGCAACGCTTCACCCCGCGCTCCGCAAAAAGCATCTGGTCCAAACTCAACACGGACAGGGCTGAAGCGCTGATCGCCGCCGGCAGGATGCGCCCGCCCGGCTTGCGCGAAATCGAGAAAGCCAGAACGGACGGCCGCTGGCAGGCTGCCTATACGTCGGCCAGCAACTCGATCGTGCCGGACGACCTGCAGGCGGCCCTGGACGCCAATCCGGAAGCCCGCAAGTTTTTCGCAACACTGAACAGCCGCAACCGATATGCCATCCTGTTTCGGATACAGCATGCCAAAAAGCCGGAAACACGGGCGCGCAAAATCGGGGAATTCATCGACATGCTGAATCGCGGCGAAACCATCCATCCGTAGATCTTTCGCCGACAGGAATGGGGCCAAACGGCGTATATCGCCCGTCATGGCTGCTTCGGCGCCGGAGCCGGTACCGCAACGCGCAATCAGTGAACGCAGCGAATGGGGGTGAACCATGGACCAAGGCGGAGACTTCATCGTGCGCACCATGTCGGCCGACGAGGTCGCCATGTCGATCGAATGGGCGGCGGCAGAAGGCTGGAACCCCGGCCTGCACGATCCTTCCTGTTTCAGGGCAGCGGACCCGGCCGGGTTCTTTATCGGCGTCTGGCGCGGCGAGCCGGTCGCGTGCCTGTCTGCTGTCGCTTATGACGAGCACTTCGGCTTCATCGGCCTCTACATCGTGAAACCCGGGTTTCGCGGCAAAGGCTTCGGTATCCGAACCTGGCAGCACGGCCTGCGTTACCTCGGAGACCGCAACATCGGGCTCGATGGCGTCGTCGCCCAGCAGGCGAACTACAGGAAGTCCGGATTCGAGCTTGCTTACCGCAACATCCGCTACGAGGGACGCGTGGACGGCATCGGGTGCGCGCACGTGGTAGCGGCGGCCGACGTGCCGTTCGAGCAGTTGCTTGCCTATGATCGCGCGTGCTTTCCCACGGCGCGCGAGCGTTTCGTCTCCGCCTGGATCGCGCAGCCGGAGGCCGTTGCGCTCGCGACGATCAGCGGCGGCCGTGTCGCCGGCTACGGTGTCGTGCGCCGTTGCAGGACCGGCTGCAAGATCGGCCCGCTTTTCGCCGACGACGCGGGCGTCGCCACCGGGCTGTTTCGCGCGCTGGCGGCGCGCATGCCCGGCGAAGTCATCGTGCTCGACGTGCCGGAAACGAACCCCGCGGCCGTCGCGCTGGCCGAGCGGCACGGCATGACGAGCGTGTTCGAAACCGCACGGATGTATACGAAGGAAGCACCGGAGATAGCGATCGATCGCGTGTTCGGGGTGACGTCGTTCGAGCTGGGGTGATCGTCACGAACATGGCGGCGGCCGAATTCGGGAAATTGACGCCACCCCAAAACCTAATACAATTAGCCTTTTCACTAATTCGAATAGCATTCGCCATGGCACGTGCCGGCATCACCCTGGACAAACTCGTCGAAGCCGGCGCGCAACTCGCCGACGAAACCGGCTTCGAACACCTGACCGGCGCGGCGCTGGCGCGTCACTTCGACGTCAAACTGGCCAGCCTGTACTCCCACATCCCGAGCTTCGACGACCTCAAGAGCCGCATCGCACTGTTCGCGCTGAAGGAACTCGCCGATCGCGCGACCGACGCGTTGGCCGGCCGCACCGCCAAGGACGCGCTCACCGCCCTCGCCAACGTCTATCGCGACTACGCCCGCGAGCACCCTGGTCGCTTCGCCGCAGCGCGCCACCCGGTAAGCGCCGAACGCGCCGCCGAAAGCGCGGGCGGCCAGCTCGTCAGGATGACCTCGGCCGTGCTGCGCAGCTACGCCATTCCGGACGCCGAACAGGCGCATGCGATCCGCCTGCTCGGCGGCTTCTTCATGGGCTACGTCACGCTCGAAAGCGCGGGCGGTTTCGCGCACAGCGCACCGGCTTCCGACGCGTCGTGGTCGCGCAGTCTCGATGCGCTGGACGTGATGCTGCGCCACTGGCCTGCTGCCGCATGACTCGCGCAATGTCCAACGGAACCGAATCGATGAAAGACAAACCCGACGGTGTCGCCCTGCCGAGCCGCGTCGTCCCCTTCCCGACGTCGATCAGCGACGAAGCGCGAACCGCACTGCAACGACTGGTCGGCAGCGACGGCGTGCCGCTGAACGCGCTGCACGTGATGCCGTCCCCGGACGATTTCGATGCATGGATGCGCGTCAAGGCGGCCGCCGATGCGCACTACGCGGCGGCCATCGAGCAACTCGGCGGCTATCTGCGTTCGAGCGTGGAGACGATCCGGGCCGGCGCGGCGGACGTGCATGTCGCCACGCCCGAAGCAGCAGCGTCCAGCGAATGCGCGTACATCGAGCTGCATGGCGGTGCGCTGGTGCTCGGCGGCGGCGCCGCGTGTCGCGCCGGCGCGCAGATGCAGGCCGACCGGCTCGGCATTCGATGCTACGGCGTCGACTATCGCCTGCCGCCCGAGCATCCGTATCCGGCCGCGCTCGACGACTGCATCGCGACCTATGCCTATGTGCTGAAGCACTACGCACCGGAAAACATCGTCATCGGCGGACGCTCGGCGGGCGGCAACCTCGCCGCGGCGATGGTGCTGCGCGCCCGCGACGAAGGCTTGCCGCTGCCGGCCGCGCTGGTGCTGCTGTCGCCGGAAGTCGACCTGACCGAATCCGGCGACAGCTTCGAAACCAACCGTCTCGTCGATGTCGTGCTGCCCGCGTCGCTGATGCCGAACAACCTGCTCTACGCGAACGGCGCCGATCTCGCGCATCCGTACCTGTCGCCGCTGTTCGGCGATTTCTCCGCCGGCTTCCCGCCGACCTTCATCCAGAGCGGCACGCGCGACCTGTTCCTGTCGAACGCGGTGCGCCTGCATCGCGCGTTGCGACGCGCACAGGTGCCGACCGAGCTTCACGTATTCGAAGGGATGCCGCATGGCGGATTCATGGGCGCGCCCGAGGACAGGGAACTGAGCCAGGAAATCGCGCGCTTCGTGCATGCGCATTTGCCGGCGTTCGACGTTGAATTGAACCCGTCGAGCGCCAATCGATGAACGGCGACGCGATCCGCTCGACGCACCGACCTAGATGACCCCGCGCACGCCCGCGACCACCTGAATCACGCCGAATACCGCGATCACCGCGGCCGACACGCGCGACAGCCCGTGCATGAACGCGAACGACATCTTCGTGCGCAGTGCGGCGGTCGTACCGCTCAGGCACAGCCACCACGTCGCGGAACCGATGAACACACCGGCGACCATCAGCGCCACGGCCGGCCACACCGCTCCTTCCCGCGCGCCCGACAGCGGGCCGAGCGCCGCGAAAATCCCGACGAACGACAGGATCGTCATCGGGTTCGACAGCGTCAGGCCGAACGTCGTCACAAAATCGCGCAGGACGGACGTGCGCGGCAGGTCGCGCTGCGCCGTCGACGCGGCCGGCGCCTGGCGCGCGATGGTCCACGCCAGCCACACGAGAAACGCGCCGCCGCCGATTTTCAGGCCGACGGTCAGCATCGGGAACGCCGTGACGATACCCGCGATGCCGAGCGCGCCGAGCAGGCCGTAGATCGCATCGGCACACGCGGCGCCGACGCCCGTCGCGAATCCCGCCTGAAAACCGCGGCTCAGGCTGCGCTGGATGCACAGCATGCCGATCGGCCCGACCGGCACCGCGATCGACAGCCCCATGACGACGGACTTGATGAACAGCATTGCCTGCTCCTTGCGACATGTCACATGTTGAACAGGCATCGTAGGGAAAGTCCCGTCATCGCTGAATGCGGTTTTTAAGGAAAAATGCCAACTTCGCCTTAAAAAATACCGCCGTGATGGACGATCTGGACTGGAAGATAGTGACGCTGCTGCAGGCCAACGGCCGCATCAGCTACACGGAGCTGGCGCGCCAGGTGCACCTGTCGGTGCCGGCGGTGACGGAACGCGTGAAGCGGCTTGAAGCGGCCGGCGTCATCGAAGGCTACACGGCCCGGATCAATCCTGCCGCGGCCGGCTATCCGGTCGGCGCGCTGATCGGCATCACGGTGCCGCAACCGGCAAAGGCAAAATTCCTCCGGTTGCTGGAGACCATTCCCGAAGTCGTCGAATGCCATCACGTGACGGGCGCGGACTCGTACATGATGCGGCTCGCGGCCATCAGCATGACCCATCTCGAACAACTGATCGAACGCATCAACCTGTACGGTGAAACCCGAACGTCGATCGTGATGTCGACACCGCTGCCCGCACGCGGGCTGGCGCGGCCGCCGTCGCGGCGCGACGTCGTTCGCGATTGACACATCGACAGGCCCGTCCGATCCGCTTCCCGCACGGGATCATCAGGCAATTCCGACGGGCGGTAACCGGCGGCCGATTATCGTTCGGCCGGTTACCGCCGTGACGATCGACATCGATCGACTACTTGCCGGCGAGACCGCCCAAGCCGCCCAGCAGGCCGCCCACCAGCCCCGTCACGGGTGCCAGCGGATTGGAGAGACCACCCAGCGGTGAGCCGCCGCCCGTGCCAGTCGTGGAACCGTTGTGGACGGTCGCCGGAATACCGCCGACCACGCTCGTCACCAGGCCCGCGACCGGCACCGCGCCGTTCGCACCGCCCGGGTTCACGAGGCCGCCCGCGTTGGTCACGGTGTTGCCGACCGCGCGCACGAGGTCGCCGACGCCGCCGACCAGCGGCTGGGGTGACGTGGACGTCACCTTCCATCCCGCCGACGTGATCGCGCCGCCGATCTGTCCGAGCAGGCCCGCGACGGGCTGCCCGAGGCCGGTCGCCGTGCCGACCTGCTGCGTGACCTGGCCGACGGTCGTGACGAGCGGCGTGATCGCCGTGCTGATCGCCTGCGTCGTCTGCTGGACCGGGCCCGACGACAGGGCCGCGCCGAGCATGGTGCCGCCCGTCTTGAGGCCGCCGGCGACGGTGTCGAGCAGCCCGCCGACCGGCGTCGTGAGCGGCGCCAGCGGCGACAGCGGGCCGGTGCCGAGCGCCTTCACCGTGTCGCTGAGGCCGGTGACCGGGTTGCTGCTCGAGCCGACGATGGAGCCCAGCCCGGCGACCGTCGTGCCGACCGGGTTCGCCGTGAAGCCGATCTGACCGATGCCGTTGCTCACGGCGTTCGACGTGTCGCGGATGATCGTGCCCGCGCCCGTGACCGTGTTGCCGAGGCCGGTGGTCACGCCCTTGCCCACTGGCGGGCTCATGTCGCCGAGCGTGACGCCGGCGTCGATGACGACCGCGCCGACGGCGCTGACGATGCCGTTCGTGCCCGGGGTGCCGCTCGTGCCGCTTGTGCCACCGATTCCGCTCGTACCGCTTGTGCCACTGGTTCCGCTGGTTCCGCTCGTACCGCTGGTCCCGCTCGTCCCGCTCGTCCCGCTGGTTCCGCTGGTTCCGCTGGTTCCGCTGGTTCCGCTGGTTCCGCTGGTTCCGCTGGTTCCGCTGGTTCCGCTGGTTCCGCTCGTGCCGCTCGTCCCGCTGGTTCCGCTCGTGCCGCCGGTCCCGCTCGTGCCACTAGTCCCACCCGTGCCACTCGTACTCGTTCCGATGGTGTTACCGCCCGGCTTCGGCGCCGTCACATCGCTGCCGCCGCACGCAGCCAGTGCGCAAGCCGTCGCAATGGCGGCGAGCGCAACGTTCGCCTTGATGAAATGATTTTGCATGGAAGCCCCCGCTCTCTTTTTCAGCTCGATCATCCCGACAAGCATCTATCGTGCCATTGAGATCGGCATCGCCGACGACTGCCAAGCCGCCTCGGCCGGCCGCGTCCCGACGGCCGTCCGGCGTGCGACGCACGGCATACGGGCCTGACTTCACCAGCCGTGATCGAGCCTTGCGTCCCGGGTAACGCGTGCGTAACGCGGGCCCTGCGTTACGTAGCATCGCGCGGAGAAAGACGCAGTCCTGCTCCTGTCCCTATCATTCGAGTCTGCGAAACGGCGCTGTCGCCGACACTCGCCTCATCATTCACACTCGCTGCACGAACGGCGCCCCGACTCCCGACAAGGACAGACGATGAACACTCCGCGTGAAGTGCTGAAAGCCGCCGACATCGCGGCGATGGAACCGGAGCATTCCACCCACCCGCTGAACGAGAATGCCGTCCGCCTGAAGCGTTCGCTTGGCGACGCAACCGGGCTCACGCAACTCGGCTTTCATCTCATGACCTTGATGCCCGGGCACGAATCCACCGAATACCACCGGCATCTCTACGCGGAGGAATGCGTCTACGTCCTGTCGGGAACCGGCGAGGCAGTCGTCGATGGCCGGACCCATGCAATCGGCCCGGGCGACTTCATGGGATTTCCGCGCGGCGGCAGCGCGCACACGATGCTGAATACGGGCGATCAGCCGCTGGTCTATCTCGTGGCGGGCAACCGGCCGGAACACGACGTGTGCGACTATCCGAAGCTCGGCAAGCGGCTGTACAAGGCGGGCGCCAACAAGGTCTTCGTGGATCTCGGCACCGAAAGTGCGTGATGCCGGCATCGCTCGACGCAGGACCGCCCGCGGCCGGCCGTCACCCGTGCACAGCGATTCCGCGAGGCCGCGCCGGCCTGACCATGACGGCCCGTCACACGATCAACGTCACACCGGCCCACGCAATCAGCACGACGCCCAGCGCGCGCCCGGCACGTTCGCCGCCGGGCAGGATCTTCTCCGCAAACACGAAGAGCGACAGCGCGGCGATCCACACGACGTTCATCACGCCGCCGACGAACAGCAGCGCCATCAGCAACCAGCAGCAGCCCACGCACACCATGCCGTGCCGCGCGCCGAGCAGGAAACTGCCGGCGACGCCCGGGCGCCAGTGCGCGACCAGGAACCCTGCCGGCGCCCGGCATTGCCGAAGGCACGCGCGTTTCAGCGGCGAGAATTGATAGAGCCCGGCGAGCGACAGCACGATCGCGGAAAGCATGGCGCTCTTCGACCACAGCATCATCGCGGAGATCAGCCCGGCCGGCTGCAGCATCGCCTGAAGCAACGCCGCGCCGATCGAGAACGCGAGCCATGCGGCGAGGTAGCCGGCCAGCAGCGCCAGCGACGTGAACGCCGCACCCGCTCCATCCACGCCGCGCTGCCGCAGCACCCGCCGGTACAGCATCACGAGCGGCGCCGCGCTGGGCGTCATCATCGCGATCATCATCACCCACCACATCACGATCACGGTGGGCAGCGACGGATCCATGCTGCCCATGGCGCCCTTCAGGCGATGCGGAAAGAGCGTAACGGCGGTCATCTCCAGCGCCGACATGCCGGTTCCCGCGCCCGTCCAGAGATAGAACCAGCACAGACCGACGAGCGCGGCCATACCGAGCAGCGTGACGACGCGCTCGCGCCCGAGCCAGGGGTCGACGGGAGTCATGCCGCGACGCGATGCCGGACCACCCCGTGGTTGTTCAGGTGCAGCCGCGCGAACTGTGCATAGCTGCCGTCGAGAGTCAGCGGAATGTGGCCCTGCGAGCGCGACGTGCCCGAGCCGATTTCGGCCACCTCGTATTCGAAGCCGTGCGGCAGGTCGATCCTCGCGCGATGTTCGGCGCCCGTCACCGGATTGAGGATGGGATCGCCCGCGAGGTCGAACACGCCGTCGACATGAATCCGGCCACGCCGCGCATCGACATCGACTTCGAAATCGATCTTCGCGAAGATCGGATCGAACGCCTGCTCGAGCGTCGACGCATAGACCGAGAACATCGTCGCAAACGGATCGGTATCCTGACCAGTCATGATCTTCAGCACGGCCTCGCGCTGCGCCGGACTGGCGCGCTCGTCGACGATCGGCTGGCACCGGCCCCGCCCCTCGTGGACGGCTCCCGGCCACTCGAACACGACCGCGATCCTGACGCCGTCGAGCACCACGTCTCCGTAGTGGCCGCTGTCGATCGAAATCGCGCCCATCGCCGCGCAGTGGCCATGGGTCGGCAGCGCATTGAACTGGCATGGGCAACCGTATGAGCAATTGCAATTGATCAATTCGGTACCCTGAATCTCCCACGGCGTCATGGCTCCACCTCGCGCTCGGCTACACAGGAATGATTCGAATCTAGTGCACGGCACAGGGGAAATCAAAGCCGTCGTGGCGGCCCGAATCGACGCATGAAAACCGCCAGTCAAGCACGCGTGGAAGACGCTTCGGCGCGCTCGTGCAAGACCCCACCGGCGGACGTCGGCTCGTGCGAATCCTGCACGGATCTCACACGACCAGCGACGCGACGATCGCGCACCACAACGCACTTGCGCCGCACAGAAACACGCGCCGCGCGACGAACATCCGCGATTCGTCGTCGGGGGTCTTCATCGGCGACGTGGCGAGAAACGGCACGCTGACGAGGCACGCGAACCCGGCCAGCGCCGGCAGGATCACGACGTAGTCGCCGAACCGCCACGGCAGCGGCTCGTGCCAGCCCCAGTAGCCGAGAAACAGCATGCCCATCGAAAACATCGTCGCGGCGGCCGAACTGAGCGCGACCACCGATCCCGTCGGAAATTGCATGGGAGCCTCCCCTCGCGCAGCGTGCGCGACGCCGGGTCATTATCCCGGCACGGCGGGAAAAAGCACAACGACGGCCGATGGACGGCAACGCTCATACCGACGTCGGAGCCGACCAGCACGTCGAAGGAGCGGAGCCCGATCCCGGTGGGGTGGCCGGCTGCGCCTGCGGCGCGGGGATGCGGGAGAGGCATTGACGATTGCGGCGATGCCGCATGAATGATCGTTGTCACGGATTGACAGCGATCGGCGCCAGGTGAAGGAAGCGCCCGCCTTCAGCCCGGCTTCTTCGCGGCCTGCATCACGGAAATCCAGCCCACCACCGCCGCGGCGACCCAGCAGCACGCGATCATCAGGTCGAGATCCATCCAGCCTTCGAAATTCGTGCTGTTTTCGAAACTGCAGCGCTGATGGCCCCTGACCCACACGCAGCCATTGATGAACTGCTGGATGTGCATATAAACGCTGTAGACGGCAAAAGCCGACGCAATGACTGTGAGCCGCAAACGGACGTGCTTTTTCATGTGGCGCGGATGCCGGTGGGAAAGCCAGTGCCGATCTTACGGCAACGGCAACCCGCCCGGCAATCCGTCGCATCCTGGGCCGCCCGGATGCCCGCTGCTCACCCGTCGATCCGCCTGATCGTGCGCAGGCAGTCCGCCGCCAGTTGCTGATAGATGCGCGTGCCGTTCGCCTTCGCGTCGATCTCCGCGTCGCTCAGCCGCCGCACGACGCGCCCCGGCACGCCCGCGAGCAGCACGCCGCGCGGCACGTCGTAGCCGGCTTTCACGAACGCACACGCGGCGACGATCGTCGTGGCGCCGATCGTCGCGCCGTCCATCACGACCGCGTTCATGCCGATCATCGTGTCGGGTTCGAGCGTGGCGCCATGCACGATCGCGCCGTGGCCGACGTGGCTGTTGACGCCGAGCCGGCACGTCTCGCCGATCCCGACGTGCAGCACGCAACCGTCCTGCACGTTGCTGCCGGCTTCGACGACGATCGCGCCGAAGTCGCCGCGCAGGCTCGCATGCGGGCCGATGTAGCAGCGCGCGCCGATCGTCACGTCGCCGATCACGACCGCGCTCGGATCGACATACGCGGACGGGTCGATGCGCGGCCGCATCCCGTTGAATTCGAACAGCGGCATCGGTCAGAGCGCCGCGGCCGCTTCCGGCACGAGCGTGAACAGGTCGCCGACCACGCCGTAGTCGGCCACGCTGAAGATCGGCGCTTCCGGATCCTTGTTGATCGCAACGATCACTTTCGAATCCTTCATGCCGGCAAGGTGCTGGATCGCGCCCGAGATGCCGACCGCGATGTACAGCTGCGGCGCGACGATCTTGCCGGTCTGGCCGACCTGGTAGTCGTTCGGTACGTAGCCTGCGTCGACTGCGGCGCGCGATGCGCCGAGTGCGGCTTGAAGCTTGTCCGCCAGCGGCTCCAGCACCTTCGTGTAGTTCTCGCCGCTGCCCAAGCCGCGGCCGCCCGACACGATGATGCTTGCGCTGGTGAGTTCCGGACGGTCCAGCTTCGTCACTTCACGGCTCACGAACCGCGATGTTCCGGCATCGGCCGCCGCGTCGATTTTCTCGACCGTGGCGCGGCCGCCTTCCGATGCCACCGGATCGAAACCCGTTGCACGCACCGTGATGACCTTGACCGGATCGCCCGACTGCACCGTCGCGATCGCGTTGCCCGCGTAGATCGGACGCTCGAACGTATCGGCCGATATCACCGCCGTGATCTCGGAGATCTGTGCGACATCCAGCTTCGCCGCAATGCGCGGCGCGATGTTCTTGCCATAGGCCGTGGCCGTCGCAACGATGTGCGCGTAACCGTTCGCGACGTTCATCACCGTCGCTTCGACGTTCTCGGCCAGACCGTCGGCCAGCTGCGGCGCATCGGCCAGCAGCACCTTCGTCACACCGGCGATCTTCGCCGCTGCATCGGCTGCCGCCTGTGCGTCGTGTCCAGCGACGAGCACATGAACGTCGCCGCCGCCCACCGCGTTGAGCGCCTGTGCGGCTGCCACGGCGTTCAGCGTCGCGGCCTTGATCGACGCGTTGTCGTGTTCCGCAATCACCAGAATCGTCATTTCTATCCGCTCCTTGTTACAGCACCTTGGCTTCGGTCTTCAGCTTCGCGACCAGCGTCTGCACGTCCGGCACCTTCATGCCGGCTGCGCGCTTCTGCGGTTCGGCCACCTTGAGTACTTTCAGGCGTGTCTTCACATCGACACCGAGATCTTCCGGCTTCACCGTGTCCAGCGGCTTCTTCTTCGCCTTCATGATGTTCGGCAGCGTCACGTAGCGCGGCTCGTTCAGGCGCAGATCCGCGGTGATGACGGCGGGCAGTTGAAGCGACAGCGTTTCCGCGCCGCCGTCGACTTCGCGTGCGACGGTTGCACGGCCGTCGGCGATCGTCACCTTCGATGCGAACGTCGCTTGCGGCAGGCCTGCCAAAGCGGCCAGCATCTGGCCCGTCTGGTTCGAATCGTCGTCGATTGCCTGCTTGCCGAGGATCACCAGTTGCGGCTGTTCCTTGTCGACCAGCGCCTTCAGGATCTTCGCGACGCCCAGCGGCTCGACGCCGTCATGCGATTCGACGAGGATCGCGCGATCCGCGCCGATCGCGAGCGCCGTGCGCAGCGTCTCCTGCGCCTGCACGACGCCCACCGACACGGCGATCACTTCGGTCACGACGCCGGCCTCCTTCAACCGCACGGCCTCTTCCACCGCGATTTCGTCGAACGGGTTCATCGACATCTTCACGTTCGCGATGTCGACGCCCGTCAGGTCGGATTTCACGCCGACCTTCACGTTCGCGTCGACCACGCGTTTCACTGCCACGAGCACTTTCAACTGCCTGTCTCCTGTTTCGTTGCATGCGCCGCGCCGCGTCAGCGCGCGGTAAAGCCGCCGTCGATCACGAGCTCCGCACCCGTCACGTAGCGGCCTGCCGGCGACACGAGATACAGGATGCCGGCCGCAATGTCGCGCGGGCTGCCGATCTTCGCCATCGGCACGTTCGTCTGCATGTACTCGAAGGCGCGATCGGGGTCCTGCCCCATCTGGCGGAACGCTTCCTCGAGCATCGGCGTGCGGATATAGCCGGGATGCACCGAGTTCGCACGAATGTTCTTCGCCGCGTACAGCATCGCGTCGACCTTCGCCATCATCCGCACGGCCGCCTTCGACGCGTGATACGCGGGCACGTCGGGGCCGCCGACGATCCCGTACATCGACGACAGGTTCACGATCGAGCCGCCGCCGGCCGCGTCGATATGCGGAATCGCCGCACGCGTGCACAGGAACACGCCGTTGACGTTCACGTCCTGCACGCGCTGCCATTGCGCGAGCGTGAGCTCGTGCGTCGGCACGTTGTGGCCTTCGATGCCCGCGTTGTTCACGAGCACGTCGAGGCGCCCGAAGCGCGCGACGATCTCGCCGAACACGCGCGCCACATCGGCCTCATGCGTGACGTCGAGCGACCAGAACGCGGCCTGGCCGCCCTGCGCGCAGATTTCCTCGACCAGCGCTTCCGCCGGTTGCGACAGCACGTCGAGAATCGCGACGCTCGCGCCGGCGGCAGCCAGCGTGCGCGCGGTCTCCGCGCCGATGCCGCGCGCGCCGCCGGTGATCGCGGCCACATTGCCGCGCAGGTCGAACAGGTCTTCGATGAGCTTCATGTCGTCTCCAGGTATTGGTTCGGACGGGCCGCCCGCATCGGGGCCGGCCGTCAGGGGCATGCGGCGTTATCGCGTATTGCGCGTCGCAAGAAAATCGAGGCATTCCCGATTGAAATAGTCGGCGTGTTCCACCATCACCCAGTGGCCGCACCGGTTCATCAACACGAAGCGCGCATCGCGGCAGCGTTCGAGGAACTTCAGCGCACCGCCGACCGGATTGAAGCGGTCGTCCGTTCCCCAGAAGCCGAGCACCGGCGTACGCAGGTCGCCGAGCGCATCGGTCAGGTTCGGCACGCTCATCGTCGACAGCACTTCGGTCGGCTGTTCGACGCACACCTTCATCCGTTCGGCAACGAGCGCGTCGGTGACGATCGCCGGATCGTGCACGAGCAGCGTCAGCAGCTCGCGCATCGTGTCGTCATTCATCTGGCGATTGGTGAACAGCTTCACCATCCGCTGGATGCCTTCCATCCGGAAATAGGTGTCGCGATCCTCGACGCCGCCCGGCGCCATCATGATCAGCCCGTCGACGTCGTCCGGGTAGTCGAGCGCGTACTTCAGCGCGATCGCGCCGCCGAGCGAGTTGCCGAGCAGCACGGCCGGGCCGATGCCGAGCGCGGTCAACTGCCCATGCAGCGCGCTGACGAAGAAATCGAGCGTATAGGCGACGTCGGTGGGCTTCGACGACTGCCCATACCCGGGCAGGTCGACGACGATTGCGCGATGGCCGGCCGCCGCGAACGCGGGCACGTTGTGCTTGAAGTTGCTGAAACCGCTGGCGCCCGGGCCGCTGCCGTGGATGAACACTACGGGCCGCCCTTCGCCCGCCTCGTAGTGGTGCAGGCGCAGGCCGCCCGGCACGTCGGTGAAGATGCCGGCCGGCGGCGTCGTGGGGATCGTCATCGCGGGTTGTCTCCTTCGTCGTTCGATGGATGTCTGCCACGATGATTGCGCCGCCGGCGCCGGCCGGCATCATCCTTTCAGACTACGAAGCCGCGCGCGCTTCTTCCTATCATCGGCCCACCGAAACGGAGGCAACGATGAACGGATTCGACTACAGCGGCAAGACGGTGCTCGTGACGGGCGGCACCAAGGGCATCGGGCGACGCATCGCCGAACGGTTTCTCGCGGCAGGCGCGCGCGTGTTCGTGTGCGGGCGCAGCGCGCCCGATACCCCGCCGTCGGCCGGCGGCCGCACGGCGGCATTCGTCGCGGCCGACCTGCGCGACATCGAACAGGTCGACGCGATGCTCGCGACGATCCGCGCTGCGGCGGGCGGCCTCGACGTGCTCGTCAACAACGCCGGCGGCTCGCCGTTCGCGCTCGCGGCCAATGCGTCGGCGCGCTTCACCGAATCGATCGTGCGCCTGAACCTGATCGCGCCGCTGCAACTCGCGCAGCGCGTGAACGCGATCATGCAGCCGCAGCCCGAAGGCGGCGTGATGCTGTTCATCGCGAGCGTCAGCGCGTCGCGCCCGTCGCCGGGCACGGCCGCATACGGCGCCGCGAAAGCGGGCCTCGTCAACGCGGTCACGTCGCTCGCGGTCGAGTGGGCGCCGCGCGTGCGCGTGTGCGCGATCAGCCCGAGCCTCGTGCAGACGGAATCGGCCACCGAAGGCCACTACGGCGGCGACGCCGCGCTCGACGCCATTCGCGCGACGATTCCCGCCGGACGGCTCGCGACACCCGACGACGTCGCCGCCGCGTGCCTGTTCCTCGCATCGCCCGCAGCGTCGTACACGTCGGGCGCGAACCTGCGGCTCGACGGCGGCGGCGAACGGCCCGCGTTCCTGTCTGCCGCGCAGGCCGCCGCGCGCTGATGCACGCATGGCCAACCGTACGGTGCGAATTGTTCGCCAGTCCTAGGGAAGTCATCTAGTTCATTTTGACGATTCCCTGCTACCGCGATCTCCCTACTCTGCCTCTCACGACAACACACACAGTCGACCGTCGTCGATACCCCCAAGAGGAGACACCATGCATCAACGGATTTCGCGCCGTACCGACAAGCGGGCAACCGCCACGCTGTCGACGCTGGCCGCCGCGCTGCTGGCGTGTGCCGCGCCCGGCGCACACGCAGGCAGCACGATCGAGCTGGGCGCCGACACGACGCTGGACTACACGTTCACGCTCAGTTACGGCCTCGGCATGCGCACTCGCGCACCGAGCGGCAATCTCCTCACGCCGGCGAACATCAACGGCGACGACGGCGACCGCAACTTCGCGAAGAACAAGCTGATCGAGAACCAGGTCAGCCTGCTCGGCGAAGTGAACCTGAAGCACGACGACTGGGGCGTGTTCGTGCGCGCCGACACGTTCTACGACCAGGCGTATCGCCGCCCGAACTACAACGACGCGCCGGGCACCGTGAACCAGTCGGGCCAGTACAACAACTTCACGAGCGACGCGCGCTACTGGTCGGGCGGCCACACGACGCTGCTGGCCGCGTATGCGTACAACACGTTCAAGATCGGCTCGACGAGCCTGAACGTGAAGGTCGGCGACCAGGTCGTCGCGTGGGGCGAGAGCCTGTTCTTCCCGAACATCGCGGGTGCGCAAGGGCCTGCCGACGCGACCAAGTCGTACATGGCCGGCGCCGAAGTGAAGGACATCCTGCTGCCGGTGCCGCAGATCTCCACGCAGTGGCAGATCACGCCGAACTTCAGCCTGCTCGGCTACTACCAGTTCTCTTACCAGCAGAACCGGCTGACCGCGCCCGGCACGTACTGGAGCTATTCGGACGTCACGGGCCCCGGCGCGCAGTTCATCATCGGCCCGGGCGGGATGATCATTCCGCGCGGCCCCGACGACAAGCCGAGCGCGCGCAACCAGTGGGGGATCGGCGCGCGCTTCCGCGTCCTCGGCGACACCGAGCTCGGCCTGTACCACCTGCACTACAACGACATGAACCCGAGTGTCGTCACGACGTACTTCCCGACGCTCCAGTACCAGCAGACCTACTTCAGCAACATCAAGCTGACCGGCGCGAGCTTCTCGACGCAGGTCGGCCCGGTGAACGTCGCCGGCGAAGTGTCGTACCGCCAGGGGGCGGCCGTGCTCGTCAACACGCCGACCGGCCCGCAGTCGACCCGCGCGAACGTGCTGCAGACGAACCTGTCCGGCATCTACTCGATCGGGCCGAGCTTCCTCGCGAATTCGCAGACGCTGATCGGCGAACTCACGTACGTGCATGCCGGCAGCATCTCGGCGCTCGACGGCTCGACCACGCTCACGAATTCGCGCAACGCGCTCGCGATGGAGATCGCGTGGACGCTCAGCTACAAGAATGTGTTCAACGGCTGGGATCTCGACGTGCCGCTGACCTACACGCACGACCTGACGGGCACGTCGCCGCTCGCCGGCGCGCTCGGCTCGCTGACGGGCCAGGGCGACCACCGCGTGACGGCCGGCGTGACCTTCACGCGCCTGAGCAACCTGCAGCTGTCGCTCGTCTACGCGAAGTTCCTCGGATCGCCGAACCCGGTCACGCGCCCGCTCGCGGATCGCGACTACGTGCTGGCCACGGCGACCTACCACTTCTGAGCGGCCCGGCCGCTCGTCATTCAGCACTATGAGGACCGATATGAAACGCATTCATCTCCCCCTCCTGCGCGCGTCGGTGATGGCCGCGTGCGCGGTCGTCGCGACGGCGTCGTTCCCGAAGGTCACGCCGGACGACCTGAAGGCGCTCGACGGCCCGCTGACGCCGATGGGCGCGGTGCGCGCCGCCAGCAAGGACAGCGGTGTGCCCGAGTGGTCGGGCAAGTGGCTCGGCACGCCGCCGGACGTGCAGTACAAGCGCGGCAGCCGCTACCCCGACCCGTTCGCGAACGACAAGCCTGTCGCGACGATCACCGCGGAAAACATGGCGCAGTACGCCGAGCACCTGACCGACGGCCAGAAGGCGATGTTCAAGCGCTACCCGGCCACGTTCAAGATCAACGTCTACCCGAGCCACCGCGACTTCCGCTACGCGGATTCGGTCTACAAGGACATCCGTGCGTACGCGCCGGATTCGACGATGACGTCCGACGCGAACGGCCTCACGAACGCGCCGCCGACGGTGCCCTACCCGATCCCGAAAACGGCTGCCGAGCTGCTGTGGAACCAGCGCTTCTCGTCGGCGATCGGCGCGGAGCAGGCGACCTACGACCAGGCGGTCGTGTACTCGGACGGCAACGTCGCATGGGGCAAGGTGCGCTACGACATCTACTCGCCGCGCAACTCCGGCAAGTTCGACGTGAAGAGCGACCTGAACAACCGCACGTACTACCGCAACGCGACGGAGCTGCCGCTGTCCGACCGCGGCTCGCTGATCGTCGGCTTCACGAACTGGGACAAGGCCGGCGCGGACAACTCGTCGCGCACGTGGATGTACAACCCCGGCACGCGGCGCGTGCGGCAGGCGCCGGAATACGGCTACGACCAGCCGCAGGGCCCGGGCGGCTTCCGCACCGTCGACGACGATCGCCTGTACAACGGCCCCGGCGACCGCTACGACTGGAAGATCGTCGGCAAGCGCGAGATCTACGTACCGTACGACAACTACAAGGCGATGGACAGCTCGGTGAAGTACGCCGACCTGCTGACCAAGGGCCACGAGAACCCGTCGTATATCCGCTACGAGCTGCATCGCGTGTGGGTGCTGCAGGCGACGCTGAAGAGCAATTACCGTCACCAGTATGCGAAGCGCGTGCTGTACATCGACGAGGATTCGTGGATGACGCTGCTCGCCGACAACTACGACGCACGCGGCCAGCTGTGGCGCACCAACGTGGCGACGACGCTGTATGCGTATGACGCGAAGGTGTTCTACCCGGGCGTCGTGTTTTATCACGACCTGATCTCCGGCGCGTACATGGCCGACCGCCTGACGAACGAAGGCCCGATGCCGAAGCTCGACAACAGCCCGCAGTTCAACGAGGCGTACTTCTCGCCGGACGCGATCCGAAGTTCGGGTAACTAAGCAACCCACGCGCCGGAGCCTCCGCTCCGGCGCCCGACGCCGCCCGCGACGGCGGCCTTTTCCATTCGAGATTCGAGGGCCCCTTCATGTCTTCCCGCCTGCATACGACGCTCGGCGACGAGCTGTACGCCGCGTGGCACGCGCGTGCGCCGGTCGCGCCGCTGTCGAGCCGCCCGCGCCGCCTGTCGCTCGACGACGCCTATCGCATCCAGCAGCGCTTCATCGAGCGCCGCATCGAGCACGGTGAGGCCGTGGTCGGCAAGAAGATCGGCGTGACGAGCCAGGCCGTGCAGGACATGCTGAACGTGCGCCAGCCGGATTTCGGCATCCTGCTGTCCGGCATGCACTACGCGGCCGGCGAAGCGATCGCCGCCGATACGCTGATCGCACCGCGCGCCGAGGGCGAGATCGCGTTCATCCTCGCGCGCGACCTGCGCGGCCCCGGCATCGACCGCACCGACGTGATCGCGGCGACGGCCGCCGTCGCGCCCTGCTTCGAGATCGTCGATTCGCGCATCCGCGACTGGGCGATCCGCATCGAGGACACCGTCGCCGACAACGCGTCGTGCGGCGTGTACGTGCTCGGCGACGCGCGCGTCGATCCGCGCACGCTCGACCTCGCAGCGTGCGAGATGACGATCGACAAGAACGGCGAGCCCGTCGCGCAAGGGCGCGGCGACGCGGCGCTCGGCCACCCCGCCGACGCGGTCGCGTGGCTCGCGAACACGCTCGCCGCGTACGACGTGCCGCTGCTCGCCGGCGAGATCGTGCTGTCCGGCTCGCTCGCCAAACTGATTCCGGTCACGGCCGGCGACGCGCTGTCGATGCATATCTCCGGCATCGGCAGCTGCGACGTCCGCTTTATCTAAAGGAAGAATCCTGATGAAGAAAATCAAATGCGCGCTGATCGGGCCCGGCAACATCGGCACCGACCTGCTCTACAAGCTGCGCCGCTCGCCGGTGCTCGAACCCGTGTGGATGGTCGGCGTCGATCCGGCGTCCGACGGCCTCGCGCGGGCGCGCGAGTTCGGCCTGAAGACCACCGACAAGGGTGTCGACGGGCTGCTGCCGCACGTGGCCGCCGACGACATCCGCATCGCGTTCGACGCGACGTCCGCCTACGTGCACCGCGACAACTCCGACAAGCTCACCGCGCTCGGCGTGAAGATGATCGACCTGACGCCCGCCGCGATCGGGCCGTACTGCGTGCCGCCGGTGAACCTCGACGCGCATCTCGACAGCGCGCAGGCGAACGTGAACATGGTGACCTGCGGCGGCCAGGCGACGATCCCGATGGTATATGCGGTATCGCGCGTGCAGCCGGTTGCGTACGGCGAGATCGTCGCGACCGTGTCGTCGCGCTCGGTCGGCCCCGGCACGCGCAAGAACATCGACGAATTCACGCGCACGACGTCCGGTGCGATCGAACAGGTCGGCGGCGCCCGCAAGGGCAAGGCGATCATCGTGATCAACCCGGCCGAGCCGCCGCTGATCATGCGCGACACGATCCACTGCCTGACCGACGGCCCGCCCGACGTCGACGCGATCACCGCGTCCGTGCATGCGATGGTCAAGGAAGTGCAGCGCTACGTGCCCGGCTATACGCTGAAGAACGGCCCCGTGTTCGACGGCAATCGCGTGTCCGTCTTCATGGAAGTCGAAGGGCTCGGCGATTACCTGCCGAAGTACGCGGGCAACCTCGACATCATGACCGCCGCCGCGGCCGCCACGGCCGAGCGTTTCGCCGAACAGATGCTGGCCGCGACGGCCGCCACCGCTTGAGTCGAGGAGTCACACGATGTCACTTGCAGGCAAGAAGATCACCGTCCACGACATGTCGCTGCGCGACGGGATGCACCCGAAGCGCCACCAGATCACGCTCGACCAGATGCGCAACATCGCGCGCGGGCTCGACGCTGCCGGTGTGCCGCTGATCGAGGTCACGCACGGCGACGGGCTCGGCGGCGCGTCCGTCAACTACGGGTTCCCCGCGCATACCGATGAGGCGTACCTCGGCGCCGTGATTCCGGAACTGAAGCAGGCGAAGGTGTCGGCGCTGCTGCTGCCCGGTATCGGCACCGTCGAGCATCTGCGCATGGCGCACGAACTCGGCGTCGGCACGATCCGCGTCGCGACGCACTGCACCGAGGCGGACGTGTCGGAGCAGCACATCGGCCTCGCGCGCACGCTCGGGCTCGATACGGTCGGCTTTTTGATGATGGCGCACATGTCCCCGCCGGAGCAGCTCGTCGTGCAGGCGAAGCTGATGGAATCGTACGGCGCGAACTGCATCTACATCACCGATTCGGCCGGCCACATGCTGCCCGACGACGTGACCGCACGGATCGCCCAGGTGCGCGACGCGCTGAAGCCGGAGACCGAACTCGGCTTCCACGGCCACCACAACCTCGCGATGGGTGTCGCCAACTCGGTCGCGGCGGTTGCCGCCGGCGCGAACCGGATCGACGCGGCCGCGGCCGGCCTCGGCGCCGGCGCGGGCAACACGCCGATGGAAGTGTTCGTTGCCGTGTGCGACCGGATGGGGATCGAAACGGGTGTCGACGTGTTCGCGATCTCGGACGTCGCCGAGGATCTCGTCGTGCCGATCATGGACGCGCCGATCCGCCTCGACCGCGACGCGCTGACGCTCGGCTATGCGGGCGTCTACTCGTCGTTCCTGCTGTTCGCGAAGCGCGCGGAAGCGAAGTACGGGATTCCGGCGCGCGACATCCTCGTCGAGCTGGGCCGGCAGCGGCTCGTCGGCGGGCAGGAGGACATGATCGAAGATGCGGCGCTGACGATGGCGCGGGCGCGGGAGGTGGCGGCCTGAGTGGGTGAAATCGTGCGAGGACGCATGAAGGAACGGGGGCGCGAGCCCCGTTTTGCATTCAGGTTCCGCCAGCAAGTAGCGGGCATCGGGATTGCGAGCGTTCTTCGTGCATCGCACTCCGACTGCTGACAGCACGCTGTCAGTCGACGGCCCCCAAACTTGATCGATCGACACACGAGGAGCCTCGCCCGTGGCCCATACCGGAGAACTCGCCGCACAGGCCCAACGCACCGTCAAACGACGCGGCCTGACCCTCCTGATCCTATGCCTCGCCGTGCTCGTCGCGCAGGTCGACACGGCGGTTGTCAATCTTGCGACGCGCACGATCGGCGACTATTTCCACGCAGGCGTGGGCGCATTGCAATGGGTCGTCGACAGTTACAACCTCACTTACGCGGTACTGCTGCTGACCGGCGGGCTGCTCGCAGACCTGTACGGCCGGCGTCGCATCTTCATGGCGGGTACGGCCCTCTTCACCGCCGCGTCGCTGCTGTGCGCGCTGGCGCCTTCGGTAGCGGTGCTGATCGCCGCCCGGGCACTGGCCGGTGTCGGCGCGGCGCTGCTGCTGCCGGCGTCGCTCGCGATCGTGCGCGTGGTGTGGCGAGACCCGGTCGAGCGTGGCCGCGCGCTCGGCATCTGGGCGGCGTGCAACGGCGTGGCGATGGCGATCGGCCCGACGCTCGGCGGCGTGCTGATCCGGCACTTCGGCTGGCGCAGCATCTTTTTCGTGGTCGTGCCATTGAGCGTCGCAGCGATGCTGCTCGCGGTCCCTGCAGTGCCCGAATCCTCCGACCCGCGCGGCAGGCACTTCGACGGCGCAGCACAACTCGCGGGCGCCCTCTCGCTCGGCGCGCTCGCCTATGCGGCGATCGTGTTCCGCGATTCACCGGTAGCATGCGCGCTCGCCGGATGTGTAGCGATCCTGTCGTTCATCGCCTTCATCGCGATCGAGCGGCGCCACGGTGCAGCGGCACTGGTGCCGCTCGACATCTTCCGGATCAGTGCGTTTCGCGGCGCGATCGCCGCGACCACCGGCATGACGTTCGGGATGTACGGCGTGCTGTTCCTGCTGCCGCTGGCGTGGCAGAGCATCGGTCGGCTCGATTCAACCGGCGCGGGCCTCGCGCTACTGCCGATGGCGCTCGTGTTCGTCGTCGTATCGCCATGCTCGGGGCCGCTGTCGGAACGCGTCGGCACGCGCACGACGACGGCCGGCGGGGTCGCCGTGATCGCAAGCGGGCTCGTCGTCATCGGTGCGTCAGCCGGTTCACCGGGCCTGATCGGCGCCGAAATCGGGCTTGCGTTGACGGGGCTCGGCATGGGCATCGCGACCGGCCCGTTGATGACCGTCGCGGTCGGCGCCGTCGACGCCGCGCGTTCGGGCACCGCCAGTGCGCTCGTCAACGTTGCACGAATGAGCGGCGCGACGCTCGGCATCGCCGTGCTCGGCACGCTGTTCGCCGCCACGCACGGCGGCACGGCCGGCTTGCGCGCGGCCATGTTCGCCGGCGCGGTGATTCAGTTGATCGGCGCGACCGCGTCGGCGATCAGCGTGCACCGTGGGCGGCCCGCAGCGTGACCCGTCGTTGTACGGCCCCCTGCCGGGCATCGCCCGACTCGTCAGCGATGCTTCCCCCCGTGCCGCTTGCGCCGATGCGCTTCACGCGCCTGCAGCAACGACGGCATCAGTTCCTCGATATATTGCCGCGCCTGCCCTCGCGTCACGATCTCGCTGAAGCGCTGATGGGCCTTGTCATGCCCGACCAGCGCCGCATGCGCTTTCTTCAGGATGTGCAAATAGCCAATCAGGCTCGTGCCGTCGCGTACGGGCAGCGCATCGCGCGGGTCGGGGGCCGGTGTCGTACTCATGATCCGATCCTTTGCGGGCAGTCGGTGCGGCACGTCGGGGTGACGAGCGCCAGCAGGTCGTTCGCGAGACGGTCGCGATCCGTCAGCGGCGCGAGGCCGAACAGCCGCTCGAGCGTCGCGGCGACCGATGCATGATCGTACGGCGTGTGGTCGACCTGCCCGGCCGCGACCCACGGCGAGATCACGATCGCCGGCACCCGCACGCCATACACGTCGAACCCGAAACCACTCGCGTTCAACGTCGCCGCCGCGCCATCGTTCGGCGGCGGCACGGCGCCCGGCCTGACCGAATCGTAGAAACCGCCGTGCTCGTCGTAGCAGATCACGAGCAGGCTGCTGTTCCACACCGGCGAATTGCGGATCGCGTTGTACACCCGCGCGGCGAGCTGGTCGCCGCCGGCGAGGCCATCCATCGGGTGCTGCGAGCTGCCGTTCTGGTATGTGCCGTGCACGATGTCGCCGTAACCGGGCTCGATGAACGTGTAGCGCGCCGTATAGCCGGCCGCGAGATCGGCCTCGAAGTGCGCGAGGTCGTCGATGTCGAAGAAGCTGATGCCCTTCAGCGACGCGACCTGCGGCACGTGGCCGAGCGGGTCGCCGGTCTGGTCCTGGTAGATGCGCCAGTTGTCGTCGCCGAGCGCGGCGAAGATCGAACCCTTCGGATACGGAAAGCCGTTGAACGCGTCCCATCCGGCCATCTCTTCCCTGGTCGGCGAATGGTCGAGCCCGGCCGACGATGCGCCGTGCAGGAAGAAGCGGTTCGGCCAGGTCGGCCCCGGCATCGACGCATGCCATGCGTCACACAGCACGAACGCGTTCGCGAGCGCGTGCAGCGACGGCGCCTGCGTCGCGATATCGACACCCTGCATGATCTTGCCCGCGTCGGCCGGCTGCGGCGGCGTGCCTTCGGAATGCGATGTCGCGTAGTTCGACACGAACCCGGTGTTGACGACCGGCGGATACGGCTGCCCTTTCACGAACGGCACGCCCGCGCCGCACAGCTGTTCGAGCACGTCGTTGAATTCGTGGCACGGATCGGTCGGCATCCGGTCGGGCGCGCCGCCGCCGAACGGATATACCGCGTCACCGTACGCATTGCTGTTACCCGGCGACGCGGCAACGATGTCGGGGTAGCCCGACAGCGCGAACAAGTGATCGAAGGAACGGTTCTCGAGCATCAGCACGAACACGTGCTGGATGCGGTCCTGAACCGACGGGGATGCGGGGGCTGCGTCTGCACTCATGGCGCCTCCTGGCGTCGCGCGACGAAAGTCCTGCTGGCACGATCGTCGGCCCGCTGAAAGCTGCTGAAGGGATTGAAAGCCGTGGCGCGGGCCGCGAATTGCCGATGAGTGTACGACCGCCCCGGCCCCCACGTAAAGCCGCACGCGAACCGCGTCGCGGCATGCGCGTTCAACTGTCGGCCGAAGCGGTTTTCAGCGTGACGACATCGCGCCGAGGCGGCGCACCGAACATCCGCGCGTATTCGCGGCTGAACTGCGACGCGCTTTCGTAGCCGACGCGATACGCTGCCGTTTCCGCGTTCGCCGCGCCCGTCACCATCAGGTGCCGCGCTTCCAGCAGGCGCAACTGCTTCTGGTACTGCAGCGGCGTCATCGACGTGAGCGCCTTGAATTGCCGATGAAACGCCGACGCGCTCATTTGCGCGACGGCAGCGAGATCCTCGACGCGGATCGCCTCGGCGAACTGGCCGCGCAGCGCATGGATCGCCGCGACGACGCGCTGCGCATGGCCGTTGGCGAACACGACGCGCGCGACTTCGCCGCCGTGCGGCCCCGCGAGCAGCCAGTAGCAGATCTCCCGCTTCACGAGCGGCGCGACGACCGGAATCGCGGCCGGCGTATCGAGCAGCCGCATCATCCGCAGCACGCAATCGGCGAGCGGCCCGCCGAAATCGGTCACGCACACGCCATGGCCGATCGCGCCACGCGGTTGCGATGGCGGCGTGTCGAGTCGTTCGAGTACTTCACGCATCATCGCGATATCGAATTCGAGCACCATGCCGAGGAACGGTTCGGTCTCGCTCGCCTTGACGATGCGGCTCGTCGCCGGCATCTCGACGCTGACGACGAGCGCGCGGCCGGGCCCGTAGTCGTAACGGCGCCCGCCGAACGTCGTCCACTTCGCACCCTGCACGACGACGCACAGCGCCGGTTTCATGATCAGCGGCGCGGGCAGCTTCTCGCGATTGGAACGCAGCAGGATCAGCCCGTCGATCGCCGTCGCGAACGGGCTCTCTTCCCCCGTCGCGCCCGTCAGGCGAGCGATACGTTCGACCAGTTCGTCCGACATGCAGCCCCTCCGTTCCCGATGTCCGGATGGTACACGCGGCGCGACGCTTGCCGGGGCGGTCGGGCAGGATCAGGCAAGAACGCGGCCGGTTCCGGCATTCAGGCGCGGCAGCCGCCACCGTACGCTTGGCGCTGTTCGTCACCGACTTCGATCAGGAGCCCAGCATGACCGCAGCCCAATCCCATCCTCCCACCCCGAAAATCGCCGTCGTCACCGGCGGCAGCCGCGGGCTTGGCCGCAATACGGTGCTGCATCTCGCGCAGCGCGGCGTGCGCGCGATCTTCACCTATCACTCGAATCGCACCGAGGCCGATCACGTCGTCGCGCTGGCCGCCGACGCCGGGCAGGCGGCGATCGCGCTGCCGCTCGATACGGGCGACAGCGCGACGTTCGACCGCTTCGCCGGGCAGCTCCGCGAAGCGCTGGCCAGTTGGGGCGCCGACCGGTTCGATTTCCTCGTCAACAATGCAGGCACGTCGCATCACGCGCCGATCGCCGAAACGACGGAAGCCGATCTCGACGCGCTCTATCGCGTGCACTTCACGGGCGTGTTCTTCCTCACGCAAGCGCTGCTGCCGCTGATCCGCGACGGCGGCCGCATCGTGAACGTGTCGTCGGGCCTCACGCGCGTCGCCGTGCCGGGCAGCGCGGCGTACGGGTCGATGAAGGGAGCCGTCGAGGTGCTGACGCGCTATCTGGCCAAGGAGCTCGGCCCGCGCCGCATCGCGGTGAACGTCGTTGCGCCGGGCGCGGTGGCAACCGACTTCAGCGGCGGGATGGTGCGCGACAACCCCGAGGTCAACCGGCGCGTCGCGGAATGGACGGCGCTCGGCCGCGCGGGCGAGCCCGACGACATCGGGCCGATGATTGCTTCGCTGCTGTCGGACGACAACCGCTGGGTCAATGCGCAGCGCATCGAGGTGTCGGGCGGGATGGCCCTCTGAGCGTTGACTTTCGCCGAGCGGCCCGATACGATCGGCGCACTTTCAAGACGCCCTCCCGGTCCGCCGGGAGGGCGTTTCGTTTTGGTTCCGCCAACCAAAAGGAAACCCCTTGAAATGAACCGTATCGCTCCCCTCGCCTCCGGCCCGACCAGCGGCCTCGGCTACCTGCAGCACGGCACCGGCCCCGAATGCGTGATGGTCCTGCACGACTGGCTCGGCGACCGCACGAACTACACGGCGCTGCTGCCGTATCTCGACGAAGCGGCGTTCACTTACGTGTTCGTCGACCTGCGCGGCTACGGCGAATCCATCCACCTGAGCGGCGCCTGTACCGTCGACGAAATCTCGGCCGACTGCCTGGCCCTCGCGGATCGTCTCGGCTGGCAGCGCTTTCACGTGATCGGCCATTCGATGACCGGCATGGCGACGCAACGGCTCGCCGCCGACGCGCCAGCGCGCATCACGAGCGCGATCGCCGTGTGCCCGGTGTCGGCGGCCGGCAATCGCCTGAACGACGACGCACGTGCTTTCTTCGCGAGCACGACCGCCGATGACGATGCGTTTCGCCGGCTCGTGCGATTCGTGACGGGAGGATTGTCGGCGCGCTGGGCCGACGTGAAGCTGCGGCAGAACCGCGAGCGTGTGGCGCCGGCTTGCCGGCTCGCGTATCTCGACATGCTGACCGGCACGGATTTCGTCGACGACATCCGCGGGCTCGACACGCGTTTCCTGGTGATCGTCGGCGACAAGGATCCGGGGCTCGACGCAGCGGCGATGCAGGCGACGTTCCTCGCGTGGCATCCGAATGCGCGGCTCGTGACGATACCGAATTGCGGGCATTACCCGATGCAGGAATGTCCGCCGTATTTCGCGATGATCGTCGAGGATTTCCTGCGGGACGCGGCCGCCTGAGCGTCGTGCACGCGCGGCGGCCGGTGAAGGCGGTGTGGGCCGCCACGGCATGACGATGCCGGCGGCCGGCGGACGGCACGCGATGTGTCGTCCACCCGGCTCGCCCGGCCTCGTCGGCCGGACAGGATTCGATCGGCGAGGCAGTGCTGCATGCCCGCGCCGATCGTTGCCGCGCTTAACGGCGCGGTTGGCCGCTGCGCGGCGGACGCGGGGAATTCGCGTCCTTGTGACGGAAGTTGATGCGGCCCTTGGTGAGGTCATAGACCGACAGTTCCAGCGTCACACGGTCACCCGCGAGAATGCGGATGTGGTTCTTGCGCATGCGGCCCGACGCGTACGCGCCGACCACGACGCCGTTTTCCAGCGTGACACGGTATTTGCTGTCCGGCAGCACTTCGTCGACGATTCCGTCCAGTTCCAGCAGTTCTTCTTTTGCCAAACCAATTCCTCCAGACAAGGTAATTGACCGCGGCCGCGGCGATCTGCCCGGCGCCGCGCCCCACAACGGGACGGCGGCCGGCAGGCTGCCGGGGATCGGTTCGTTCAGACGGGCCCAGGGCCTGTCTTGCGATCGGAGCCCGGCGCGTTACGGCGTTCAGGCGGTCGGTGGCGGCGACGCATGGAGCGCCGCGCAAAGTCGGGACCGCGCCTGCTACGGCATGGCGGCGGTCTGCTCGGGTTGATGCGTTGAAGCGGTGATGCGCTCGCGAAACGGCAGGCGCTTCACGAAGGCGTTGCGTCGCACGCGGGTCGCGCATGCGATGAGGGAGGCGTCACGACCGATGCATCGTGGATGTCGCGATGCATCGGTCGTGCGCATCGGAAACGCGCCGGCTGCCGCCAAAGCGACGCCCTGCGCGCCAATCCAGCCGGCAGCGGCCACCATTCGGCGGCCGTTGCCGATGCGACTTACTGCGGCGTGATGTTCGACGCTTGCAGACCCTTCGGGCCGCGCTTCACTTCGAAGCTGACCTTCTGGCCTTCGGCCAGGGTCTTGAAGCCCGTGCCGCGAATTTCGGAGAAATGGGCGAACAGATCGTCGCCGCCGTTGTCAGGGGAGATGAAACCAAAGCCCTTGGTTTCGTTGAACCACTTGACGGTACCGGTATCCACAATTACTTCCTTAATACAAATGACGAATAATTGAACATGCGCCCGTGAAGGGCACAGAAAGAATCAAAAGAGGGAGAGACCAACGACCGCCGCACGGAGTGCGGCCAATGATGAGCAATCGAACTTCTTGAACACTTCGGTCATGGACACTACGCGCTAGTGGCCGCTTCGTCAAGTCTTTTTGATGCGATGCACAAGCATGCCCGCCGCGTGCGCCTTACGCGGCGGGCGTTGCCGGCCGACGGGAAGCATTTCGATACGCCCCCTTTTCGGCCGACCCGCCGCGTTTTTACTGCGGCTCGAACACGTGATGCAGCGCCGGGGGCGCGTCACCTTCGCGAATCCGCATCTCGAACGCCTTGCGGGCGACGCTCGTCGGCCGCACGTCCGCCACGTCCAGATAGAACTGCGAATACCAGTCGCGCATCTGGTACAGCGGCCCGTCGCCTTCGCACAGCAGCGGGTTGTCGATCCGCGTCTTGCTGTGCCAGATGTCGACGTCCTCGTAGAACGCGCGCTGCGCTTCCTTCACGTACGCGTTCGCGATCTCCATGTTCTGCGCGTCGGTCAGCCCGGGCACCTTCTTCACGATCACACCGTAGCGCAGCTCGAAGCTGTTCATGTCGATCGGCACGTGGCAGTTCAGCAGCACCGAGTGGATCGGCTGCCCGCCGCTCTGCCCCGTCATCTGCGTGATGTGCACGGCCGGCCCGAAATACGTCGACAGCGCGGTCAGGGCGTCGCCGCCGAGCTTCTCGCTGCGGCCGACCATCAGTTGCGTCGCCTTGTGATCCTCGAACAGGTTCGCGAAATAGTCGATCGGCGCGCGGTGCACGGTCGCGAAGTGCGCGACGTCCGAGATGTTGTCGACCAGCTCGCGACAGTTGGCCTGGATCACCATCTTGTCGACGACCCAGTCCGACCATTCGTCGGAAAAGCACACGTCGAGGCGCGGAATCGCGACCTCCGGCGGCGGCGCGTTGCCTTCCGGATCGTTCCACACGAACAGCAGGTTGTTTTCCTCGCAGGTCGGCCACGCGCCGATGCGCGCCTTCGGCGGGATCCGCTTGCAGTACGGGATCGATGCGCACTGCCCCTCGCCGCTCCACGCCCAGCCGTGGAACGGGCACACGAGGTGGTCGCCCTGCACCGTGCCGAGGCTCAGGTCGGCGCCCATGTGCGGGCAATACGCGTCGACGATGTTGACCTTGCCGGTCGAATCGGCGAACGCGGCGAGCTTGCGGCCGAAGGCGTTCAGCGTGTGCGGCTTGCCGTCCTTGAAATCGCGGGCGAGCCCGAGGCAGTGCCAGCCGCGCGCATAGCGCTGCGCGAGCGGCTGAGCTTCGATCTTGTAAGGGCGTGCGGACATGTGGGTTGACTCCTCTTGTCGAGAGCGCGCGGCGGCCCGCCGCGCGCGGGGGAAATGGGCGCGCCGGTCAGCGCATCGGGTTGCCGGATTCGAGCGCGGGCGACGGCTTAAGCGGCGCCGGAGCCGCCGGCGACGGCTGCTGCCGGTGCGGCACACGGCGCTCGGCCCGCTCGACGCCGAGCCATGCGGCGAGCGCGGGCAGCAGGAACACCGCGCCGAACAGGTTCACGAGGAACATGAACGCGAGCAGCACGCCCATGTCGACCTGGAACTTCAACGCGGAGAACGCCCAGGTACCGACGCCGATGAACATCGTGACGGCCGTGAACAGCGCCGCCGTGCCGCGCTGGCGCATCGCGTCGGCGAAGGCGTCCGGCAGCGTCGCGCCGTGGCGGATGTCGTGCTGCAGGCGCTCGTACAGGTAGATCCCGTAGTCGACACCCACGCCCACGCCGAGCGTGATCACCGGCAGCGTCGCGACCTTCAGCCCGATGCCGAGGCGCGCCATCACCGCGTTGCACAGGATCGACACGAGCGTGAGCGGCACGATGATGCACAGCACCGCGCGCCACGAGCGGAACGTGACCGCGCAGAGCAGCGCGATCGCGCCGAAGATCGACAGCAGCATCGCGATCTCCGCGTCGCCGACGGCCTCGTTGGTCGCCGCCATCACGCCGACGTTGCCGCCCGCGAGCCGGAACGCGACGTTCGGCGTCGGATTCTCGGCCGCGAAGCGCTTGATCTCGTCGACGATGTGCGCGATGGTCGTGCCTTCGTGGTTCTTCGTGTAGATCAGCACCTGGATCGCCTTGCAGTTCGCGGTGTTCATCCCGTTGTCGGGATCGAACGCGTTGGAACCCTGCGTGAGGCCGTCGCTGGAGCGCGGCAGCGCGGCCCAGCGCGGGTTGCCCTCGTTGAACGCGGCGATGAACACCTTGCCCTGCGACGACACGCTCGTCACCGACTGCACGCCGGCCACGCCGCGCATGTTCATCTCGAACTTCTCGATCGCGCTCATCACCGGGTAATGCAGGCACGCGTCGTCGAAGCCGGTCGTCTCGACGATCACCGACAGCACGTCCACGCCGATGTTGTACTGGTGCGTGATCGCCGCGTTGTCGACGTTGTAGCGCGAGTTCGCGCGCAGTTCGGGCGCACCGGTGCCGATGTCGCCGATCTCCAGCCTGCGCGATTCGAGCGTGCCGTACGCGAGCAGCGCGAGCGCCACCGCGAACACGCCGAGCGCCGGCGCCGGCCGTGCGAACACCGCGAAGCGCGACCACATCGGGCTGCCGCCGGCCGCCGCGCTGCGCTGCGCACGCGCCAGCGTGCCGCGCTCGAGGCGCGTGTACGACAGCAGGATCGGCAGGAACACCTTGTTCGTCACGATCATCAGCAGCACGCCGAGGCACGCGGTGATGCCGAGCTCGCGCACGATGTCGATCCTGATCCGCATGATCACCATGAAGCCGAGCGCGTTGGTCAGCAACGCGACCGTGCCCGGCACGAACAGCTTGCGGAACGCGTCGCGCGCGGCATCGACCGACGAAGCGCCGCGCACCAGCGCCTGCTTCCACGCGTTGGTCATCTGCACGGCGTGCGACACGCCGATCGAGAAGATCAGGAACGGCACGAGGATCGACATCGGGTCGATGCCGAGGCCGAGCAGCGGCAGCGCGCCGAGCAGCCACACGACCGGCAGCAGCGCGACGACGAGCGCCAGCACGGTGGTCTTCAGCGAACGCGTATAGGCGAACAGCAGCGCGGCCGTCACGAGGAACGCGAGCGCGAAGAACGCCATCACGCCCGCGATGCCGTTCTCGACGTCGCCCACCAGCTTCGCGAAGCCGATGATGTTCACGTCGATGCCCTGCTTCGCATAGCGTGCACGGATTTCCTCGAGCTGCCGCGCGACCGCGCTGTAGTCGAGCCGTTTGCCGGTGGCCGGGTCCGTCTCGCGCAGCTCCGCACGGATCAGCGCCGACTTCAGGTCGTTGCCGACGAGGCGGCCGATCTGCCCGGAGCGCGCGACGTTGCGGCGCACCTTCCCGAGATCGTCCGGGTTCGCGCTCGAGAACTGGCCCGGCACGACCACGTCGCCACGAAAGCCGGCCTCGGTCACCTCGGTGTAGTGGACGTTCGGCGTGAACAGCGAGAACACGCGCGAGCGGTTCACACCGGGGATGAAGAACACGTCGTCGGTCGCATGGCGCAGCGCGTCCATGAACGTCTGGTTGTAGATGTCGCCGTCACCCTTCCAGCGCAGGCTCACGAGGATCGTGTTCGCGCCGGGGAACGCACCCGCATAGCGCTCGAACACCTGCATGTACGGGTGCTGCATCGGGATCATCTTGTTGAAGCCCGGATCGAGCTTCAGGCGCGTCGCGGACAGCCCGAGCGCGAGCGTCACCGCGACGCACAGCAGCATCAGCAGCTTGCGCCGGCGGATGATCGAGTCGGCGCAGCGCTCGACGAACGCGGCGAGGCGCGACACGGGAACGGCTTCAGGGGAGCGTGACAGGTCGTTCATGGAATTCTCTTGTCAATGCGAAACGAACGGGAGCCGGCGGCAGGACGGCCGCGCGTCAGGACGGGGTTGACGCAACCGCGCCGGCGAGCGGCGCGACGCCGGCCTCGCCGCCGAGCAGCAGCGCGCCGTGGCCCATGTCGAGCACGGCCGCGAGGCTCTGCACGCCGCCGAGCTTGCGCACGTCGAAGGTCAGCCCGCCGTCGCGCGACGCGACGATCGCGCCGCCCTGGCCCACCAGCACGAGTTCGCCGTCGGCGAGCTGGGTCGCGCCGAAGTACGACACCGGCACGTGGCTGTCGACATGCGTCCAGGTCGCGCCGCGATCGGTGCTGCGCACCACGTTGCCGCGCATCCCGTACGCGACCCAGTCGCCGTTCGCGAGCATCAGCGCGCCGAACAGCGAACCGGCGTACGGCGACGGCAGCTTGTCCCACGTCGCGCCGTTGTCGGTCGAGCGCAGCAGCGTGCCGCTCTCGCCCGCGACCAGCAGGGTGCCGTGGCCGTCGCCGACGATCGCGTTCAGGTGACGATCGCCGGCCGGCGTCTTCACGGTCTGCCAGTTCATGCCCGCGTCGTCCGAGCGCAGCAGCTGGCCGAAGCTGCCGGCCGCGAACAGCGGGCCGTCCGCCGTGCCCCATATGGACAGCAGCGGATCGGAATGGGCGTGGTCCGTGTGCACTTCGCGCCAGTGCAGGCCGGCGTCGTCGCTGCGCACGATCCGGCCATCGTGGCCGACCGCGATGCCGAGCGTCGGCGTGATGAAGCGCACCTGCGTGAGCGTCGATGCCTGGTCGGGTGTGATCGACGCCGGCCGCCAGTGGGCGCCCGCGTCGTCGCTGAGCAGGATCACGCCGCGTTCGCCGACCGCGACGATGCGCGCGCCGGCCCGGGCGAGCCCGTTGACCTGCAGCCGGTCCGCATGGATCGCGGTGACCGGGAACGCCGGCAGCGGGCGCGGCGAAAACGCGAACAGCGCGGCGCCGAGCACGAGCGCCGACATCGCGAGTCCGGGCAAAGTTCGTTTCATCGCTTGTCTCCTGTGTCTGCGTTCGACGACGGTTCGCGCCATCGCGCTCACCGTCGTCGCCTGCAAGTCTCCGGGCCGTCGGTCGTTGCCGCGGCCTCGAATGGTCCTGAGTGGCGGGCAGCCTGAACGCCGCGGCCCGTCCGCGGGCCGCTACGCGCCGACTTCGAACAGCGCGGCGGCACCCATCCCGCCGCCGATGCACATCGTCACGACCGCGTGCCGTACGCCGCGCCGCGCGCCTTCGAGCAGCGCGTGCATCGTCATCCGCGTACCCGACATCCCGAACGGATGGCCGAGTGCGATCGCGCCGCCATCGACGTTCAGCCGGTCGTCGGGAATGCCGAGCGTGTCGCGGCAGTACAGCGCCTGGCACGCGAATGCCTCGTTCAGCTCCCACAGCCCGATGTCGCCGACGGTCATCCCGAAGCGCGCCAGCAGCTTCGGAATCGCGAACACGGGGCCGATGCCCATCTCGTCCGGCTCGCAGCCTGCCACCGCGAGGCCGCGGAACGCACCGAGCGGCGTCAGCCCGCGGCGCACCGCCTCGCTGCGCGACATCACGACCACGGCCGCTGCGCCGTCCGACAGCTGCGACGCGTTGCCGGCCGTGACGAACGCGCCCTGCTCGACGACCTTGCCGCCGCTCCATGACGGCTTTAGCCCCGCGAGCCGCTCGGCCGTCGTGTCGGCGCGCACGCCTTCGTCACGCGCGGCGTTCACGTCCTCGTAACCGGCCGGGTTGCCTTCCTTGTCGAACAACGCGCGCCGCACGTCGAGCGGCGCGATTTCCGCGTCGAAGCGGCCGGCCGCCTGGGCGTCGGCCGTGCGCTGGTGGCTCTGCAGCGCGAATTCGTCCTGTGCGGCGCGCGAGATCCCGTAGCGGCGCGACACGATCTCGGCCGTTTCCATCATCGCCATGTACGCAGCCGGCTGATGGTCGAGCACGGCCTGCGAGCGCGCGCGATACGCGTTCTTGTGCTTGTTCTGCGTGAGCGAGATCGACTCGACGCCACCCGCGACGACGATCCGTGCGTCGCCCGCGCCGATGCTGCGCGCGGCGCTCGCGATCGACATCAGGCCGGACGAGCACATGCGGTCGATCGCCATGCCGGGCACCGACGCCGGCAGCCCGGCCGCCGCCGCCGACAGGCGGCCGATGTTGTAGCCCTGCGTGCCCTGCTGCGCGGCGCAGCCGATCAGCACGTCGTCGACGTCGGCCGGCGCGACGCCTGCGCGTTCGAGTGCGGTGCGCACGACGTGGCCGCCCAATGCGGGCGCCTCGGTGTCGTTGAACATGCCGCGAAACGCCTTGCCGATCGGCGTGCGTGCGACGGAAACGATGACTGCGTCTTCCATGTGTCTGCTCTCTGAATCTAGAAGTAATAGCGGCTGATCGTGTCGGCCACACAGCCGGGCTTCGCTTCGCCCTCGATCTCGACGGTCACGCGAATCCATGCCTGCACGCCGCCCTCGAGCGGCTCGACGCGCAGCAGCTCGCCGACACCGCGCACGCGCGCACCGACCTTCACCGGCGCGGGGAAACGGATCCTGTCGCAGCCGTAGTTGACGCCGAGCCGCGCGCCGTCGATCCGCACGATCTGCGGCAGGAAATAATTGACGAGCGACAAAGTCAGGTACCCATGCGCGATACACGCGCCGAACGGGCCGTCCTTCGCGCGCACCGGGTCGACGTGCACCCACTGGTGGTCGCCCGTCGCGTCGGCGAAGCCGTCGATGCGGATCTGGTCGATCGCGAGCCACGCGCTCGCGCCGAGCGCGTCGCCGACGGCCTCGGCCAGTTCGCCGGGATGCGCGAACACGCGGGGCATCGCGCTCACGGCGTCGAGGGTCGTGCTCATCATGCGTGCTGGCTGCTAACCGACAGCACTTCGCCGGTCATGTACGACGCGTAATCGCTTGCAAGGAACACCATCACGTTCGCGACCTCCCAGACTTCGGCGGCGCGCCCGAAGGCTTCGCGCGACGCCAGTTGATTCAGCAAGTCGGCTGGAGCCGACTTCTTCAGAAAATCGTGCATCGCGATGCTCGGCGCGACCGCGTTGATGCGCACGCCGTACGGCGACGCCTCGAGCGCCGCGCAGCGCGTGAGCGCCATCACGCCCGCCTTCGCGGCCGCGTAATGCGCCTGTTCCGCCTGTGCGCGCCAGCCGAGCACCGATGCGTTGTTGACGATCGCGCCGCGGCCTCGGGCCTGCATGTGCGGCAGCATCGCGCGCGTCATCCGGAACGTTCCGGTCAGGCTAATGTCGATCACGCGCGACCATTCGGCATCGTCCATATCGACGATGCGTGTCGAGCCGCCGAGCCCGGCGTTGTTGATCAGCACGTCGACGCCGTCGAGCTGGTCCTGCGCTTGCGCGACCAGCGCCTGCACGTCGGCCTCGACCGCGACGTTGCACAGGCGGCCGTAGACCTGTTGCAGCCCCGTTTCGGCACGCAGCGTCTCGACCGCCTGCTCGAGGCGCTTTTCGTGGATGTCGGAGATGAACAGCGCGCGGCAGCCTTCTTCCGCGCAGCGGCGCGCGGCCGCGAAGCCGATGCCGGCACCGGCGGCGGCCGTGATCAGCACCGATTTGCCGGCGAGCAACTGGTGGCCCGGCACGTAGGCCGGCGCTTTCTGGATCTGGGGTTCGGTCATGCGTTACCTCGCGGTTCTCTCGGCATGCCGAGCCCGCGCTCGGCCATGATGTTGAGCTGGATTTCGTTGGTGCCCGCGTAGATCGTGTCCGCGCGGGAAAACAGGAATACGCGCTGCAGATGGGTGAGTTTTTCGTCGGCCGGATCGATCACGTTCGCACGCGGGCCGAGTGCATCCATCGCGAGCTGGCCGAGGTCGCGGTGCCAGTTCGACCAGAAATACTTGTAGATCAGCGCCTCGCGGCGCAGCGTCGTGCCGGCGCCGGCATCGGTGTCGTCCGCGCCGGACAGCATCCGCAGCGCGTTGTAGCGCATCACACGAAGCCCGGCCCACGCGCGGCCGATCCGCTGGCGCAGCATCGGATCGCGGTCGGCGCCCGACTCGCGCGCGGCGTCGATCACCCATTCGAGCTCGCGGACGAACTGCATCTGCTGGCCGAGCGTCGACATCCCGCGCTCGAAGCCGAGCAGCGTCATCGCGATCCGCCAGCCGTCGCCGGGCGCGCCGACGAGGTCGCGGGCTTGCGCTCGCGCGCCGTCGAAGAACACTTCGTTGAATTCGGCGCCGCCGTTGAGCTGTTTGATCGGCCGGATCTCGATGCCCGGCTGGTCGAGCGGCATCAGCAGGAACGACAACCCCTTGCTGCCCTTCGACGCCGGGTCGGTACGCGCGAGCACGAAGATCCAGTCGGAATCGTGTGCGAGCGACGTCCACACCTTCTGGCCGGCCACGCGCCACGTGCCGTCCGCATCCTGTTCGGCACGCGTGCGCACGTTGGCCAGGTCCGAACCCGCGCCCGGTTCCGAATAGCCCTGGCACCAGAACTGCGTGCCGGCGAGGATGCCGGGCAAGAAACGCGTGCGCTGGTCGTCGGTGCCGCATGCGACGAGCGTCGGTCCGAGCAGCCCTTCGCCGATGTGGCCCATCCGCCCGGGGCCGCCTGCGCGTGCATATTCCTCGTGGAAGATCACCTGTTCGGCAACCGAGAAGCCGCGCCCGCCGGCGTCCGTCGGCCAGCCGAGCCCGGTCCAGCCGCCCCTCGCCAGTTCCTGCTCCCACGCCTTGCGCAGCTCGGGCCACGCTTCCTCGTCGCCGGGGCCGCCGCGGTATTTCAGGCACGCGAAATCGCCGGTCAGGTGCGACTGCACCCAGTCGGCCACTTCGTGCCGCAATTGCTGTTCGCGCGTTTCGCTGTTCATTGCAGGGCTCCTGCGCGTGCGGCCGATGGACGAGATGCCGCCGCGGCGGGTGATGCGAATGCTTCGACGCGAGCCGATGCGCCGCCGTCGATCGCATGAGACGCGATCCATTCGAGCAGTTGCGGCGTGCTGCCGAACTGCGCACCCGACGCCTGTGCGCGCTTGAAATAGAGATGCGGGTCGTATTCCCACGTAAAGCCGACGCCGCCGTGCAGCTGGATCGCTTCCTGTGCGCCGAACGCATACGCGTCGTTCGCGGCGGATTTCGCGGCGGCGATGTCGGCGCGCAATGCGTCGCTCGGTGCCACGCCGCCGGCTTCCGCGTCCCACGCGTGTGCGGCCCCGAGCACGGCCGAGCGCGCCGATTCGATCAACACCATCATCTGTGCGCAACGGTGCTTGACCGCCTGGAACGACGCGATCGCACGGCCGAACTGCACGCGCTGGCTCGTGTAGTCGAGCGTCAGGTCGAGGCATTGCCGGGCGCCGCCGAGTTGTTCGGCGGCGAGTGCGAGTGCTGCGAACCAGGCGGTGCGTTCCAGCACCTGTGCTGCCGCGTTGCCGCACGCGAACAGCCCGTCGCGGTTCACGCGGACTTCGTCGAGCACGATCCGCGCGATCGGCCGCGTGGCGTCGAGCGTGTCCAGCGGCGTGACTTCGAGCCCCGACGCCGTCGCGACATCGATCGCGAACAAGCCGATCGACTGCCCTTCATTCGCGATCCGCGCGGGCACCAGCAGCAGGTCGACATGCGCGCCGTCGATCACCTGTTCGACCGTGCCGGACAGCGCATGACCGCCAGCCGCTTCTTCCGCGACGACCGGCAGTTGCCGCGCACCGGCCGGCAGGTCGAACGGCAGCGCCAGCGTCGCGCTGCACGCACCTTCGGCAATCTTCGCGAGCCAGCCGTTTGCCGGCGGCGTATCGGCGAAGCCCGCGAGCGCGGTCGCCGCGAGGCACGCCGTCGAAAAATACGGCACGCACGCGATGCGTCGGCCGAGCTGTTCCATCAGCACCGTCTGCTCGACCGCACCGAGCCCCAGCCCGCCGGACGCCTCGGGCAGCGCAAGCGCATTCCAGCCGAGCTCGCCTGCCAGCGCGGCCCACAGCGCATCGTCGCGGCCGGCCGAGTGCTCGAGCGCGCGGCGCACGTCGGCGGACGCGCTGCGTTCGGCGAGCACGTCGGCCGCTGCGTCGCGGATCATCGCCTGTTCGTCGGTGAGCGCAAGATCCATCGTCAGCTCCCGTACACGCGCTGCGCGGGCCGCGCACCGGCGAGCAGCTGCGCGACCGCCGGGCCCACCTCGGCCGCCGCCCAGCGCGCGCCGCGATCGATGCTCGGGCCGGTGCGCCAGCCTTCCGCGACCGCAATCATCCCGCCCGCGACCTCGAACACCTGGCCCGTCACGTCGGCCGACAGCGCGCTGCCGAGCCACACGACCAGCGGCGCGACGTTGGCCGGATCGAAGTAGTCGAAGCCGCCGTCCTCGGGCTTCTTCATCATGTCGGCGAACACGCCTTCGGTCATCGACGTGCGCGCGGCCGGCGCGAGCGCGTTCACGCGCACGCCGTAGCGCTGCAGCTCGGCCGCCTGCATCAGCGTGAGCGCGGCGATCCCCGCCTTCGCCGCGCCGTAGTTCGACTGGCCGATAGAGCCTTGCAGCCCGGCGCCCGAACTCGTGTTGACGATTCGCGCGTCGACCGCATGGCCGGCTTTCGCCGCGTCGCGCCATACACGCGCCAGCACGCTCGACAGGCAGAAGTGGCCGCGCAGGTGCACGCGCATCACGTCGTCCCAATCGGTTTCCGTCATGCTCGTGAACATCTTGTCGCGGCAGATGCCCGCGTTGTTGACGAGCACGTGTACGTCGCCGAATGCTTCGCGTGCCGCGTCGACGATACGCTGCGCGGTGTCGATGCGCGTGATGTCGTCCGCATTGGCAAGCGCGCGACCGCCGCGCTGCGCGATCTCGTCGACGACCGCCTGCGCGGCGTCGTGCCGGATGTCGTTGACGACGACCGACGCGCCGTCGGCCGCGAACGCCAGCGCGTATTCGCGCCCGAGCCCGCCGCCCGCGCCGGTGATGATGACGGTGCGTCCGTTACAGATTCCCATGCTCATGCCTCGTGGATCGTGAAAGATGGCGCGCTCACAGGCGCTCGATGATCGTGACGTTCGCGAGGCCGCCGCCTTCGCACATCGTCTGCAGCCCGTAGCGGCCGCCCGTGCGCTCCAGTTCGTGCAGCAGCGTCGTCATCAGCCGTGCGCCGGTCGCGCCGAGCGGATGGCCGAGCGCGATGCCGCCGCCGTTCGGGTTGGTTTTTTCGTGCGGGAAACGCGTATCGGCGAGCCATGCCTGCGCGACCGATGCGAATGCCTCGTTCATCTCGACGACGTCGATCTGCGACCAGTCGAGGCCGCTCTTCTTCAGCGCGGCCTTCGTCGCCGGAATCGGCGCGGTGAGCATCCACAGCGGATCGTCGCCGAGCACGCTCAGGTGATGAATGCGTGCGCGCGGCGTGAGGCCGTAGCGCTTCAAGGCATCCTCCGACACGATCAGCAGCGCGGCGGCCGCGTCGCAGGTCTGGCTCGCGACGGCGGCCGTCAGCGAGCCGCCCGGCGTCAGTGGTTCGAGCGTCGCCATCTTCTCCAGCGACGTGTCGGGGCGTGGCGTTTCGTCATGCAGAACGCCTTCGAGCGGCACGATTTCCCGCTTGAAATGCCCGGCCTCGATCGCCGCCACCGCGCGACGATGGCTTTCGAGCGCATAGCGCTCCATCGCGTCGCGCGACAGGTTCCAGTGATCGGCGATCCGCTGCGCGGCGACGAACTGCGATACCGGCGCATCGCCGAAGCGCGCGCGCCAGCCGGTGCTGCCCGAGAACGGGTCGTCGAAGCCGAGCGGCGCCGCGCAGGTCATCGCGGACGAGATCGGGATCTGCGTCATCGTCTGCACGCCACCGGCCACCACCACGTCCTGCACGCCGCTCATCACCGCCTGCGCGGCAAAGTGCACGGCCTGCTGCGACGAGCCGCACTGACGATCGACCGTCACGCCCGGCACCTGCAGCGGCAGCCCGGCCGCGAGCCAGCAGGTGCGCGCGATGTTGCCCGCGAGCGGGCCGATCGTGTCGACGCAGCCGAACACCACGTCGTCGTATTCATCGGCGGGAATCGCGTTGCGCTCGACCAGCGTCTTCAGCACGAAGCCGCCGAGGTCGGCCGCATGCACGTGCGCGAGCCCGCCCTTGCGGCGGCCGGTCGGCGTGCGCAGCGCGTCGACGATATAGGCTTGTTTCATCAGTTCGTTTCCTCGAAGTCGAAGGTCTGCGCGGGGCCGATCGGCAACGCATCGCCGAGGATCGCGTCGGCCACGCGGGCCTTGTGGAACGCGCTGTCGCCCCAGCTGCCGGAGAGCGCCCAGATGCGTTTCATGAAGATCTGCAGGTCGAGCTCCCACGTGTAGCCGATCGCGCCGTGCACCTGCATCGAGTGGCGCGCGGCAAGCTGCGCCGCCGACATCGCCGCGAGCTTCGCGTGCGACACGAACACCGCGCGCTGCGGATGGTCGTCGGCGATCGCCTGTGCGGCGCGTGCCACCACCGGTCGTGCGAACTCGTAGCGGATCGCGACGTCCGCGAGCAGGTGCTTGAGCGCCTGGTACGAACCGATCGCCTTGCCGAACTGCTTGCGCTGCGCGCTGTAGTCGATCGCGACGTCGAGCACGCGCTGCGTGAGGCCGAGCAGTTGCGCGGCGACCGCGAACGCGCCGTGGTCGAGCGCGCGATTCAGCAGCGGCGCGGCCGCGTCGGCGCCCGCGATGCGCGTGGCCGGCGACGGCTCCCAGTCGAGCGTGAACAGCCGCCGCGACGGGTCGACGCTGTCGACCGCACGCCAGGCGCACTGCGCGGGATCGACGCGGTGCAGTTCGCCGCGGTGCTCGCACAGCAGCGTCTGCGCGACGTGCACGTCGGCCGCATACGGGTTCACCGGATGCACGAGCGCGACGCGCGCGCGCCCTTCGGCGATGTCGCGCAGCAGCGCGTCGCGCCAGTCGCTCGCCGGCAGCCGCGCCAGCACGCCGGCCGACACGAGCGCCGTGTCGAGCAACGGCTCGGGGCTGCCGAAATAGCCGTAAGCGTGCGCGAGCAGCGCCCATTCCGCTTCGGTCAGGCCGAGGCCGCCGTGCGCTTCGGGCACCGACACGGCCGTCAGCCCCTGCGACGCGAACAGCGCCCACAGGTCGTCCGAACGCCCGGTCGGCGTGGCCCACAGCTCGCGGATCAGCTCGGGGGTCATCTCGGTCATCAGCAGGCGCTTCACGCTGTCCGCGAGCGCTTCCTGGTCTTCATCGAATACGAAATCCATACGATGTCCGTTCTGTAAAGGTGGCGCCGGCGCGCTTACGCGCGCGGCATGCCGAGCATCCGTTCGGCGACGATGTTGCGCTGGATCTCGTTGGTGCCCGCGTAGATCGTGCCGGCCTGCGCAAACAGGAAGCCGTCGAGCCAGTGGCCGAGCGTCGCGTGCTGCGCGGCTGTCTGCGGGACGACCTCGCCGTGCGCGCCGAGGATGTCGAGCGCGGTCTGGTGCATGCGCAAATCGAGTTCAGACCAGAACACCTTGTTGGTGCTCGACTCCGCGCCGATATGGCCACCCTTCAGCAGCCGGCTCGCGGTCGCGTAGGTCGACAGCGCGTAGGCCTGCGCATCCATCCACGCCTGCACCACGCGCTCGCGCAGCGTCGGATCGCGGTCGGCGCTGTCACGGTGGGCGAGATACAGGTCGCGCAGCGCCTGCGCGGTGCGCTGGAACCGCGCCGGCGAACGCAGCATCAACCCCCGCTCGAAGCCGGCCGTCGCCATCGCGACCTGCCAGCCCGCGCCTTCGGCCGCGAGCCGGTTCTCGACCCGCACGCGCACGTCGTCGAAGAAGATTTCCGCGAAACCCGTCTGCCCGTTCAGTTGGCGGATCGGCCGCACCGTGATGCCCGGCGCGGACAGCGGCACCATCAGGAACGTGAGCCCGTGGTGGCGCGACGATTCGGGATCGCTGCGAAAGAGGCCGAACAGCCAGTCGGCCCATACCGCGCGCGTCGACCAGATCTTCTGGCCGTTCAGCACGTATTCGTCGCCGATGCGGGCGGCCGTCGTGCGGATCGCGGCCATGTCCGAGCCCGCGTTCGGCTCCGACCAGCCCTGCGCCCACACGTGCTCGCCGGCCGCCATCGCGGGCAGGAAACGCGCCTTCTGCTCCGTCGTGCCGAAATCCATCAGCGTCGGGCCGAGCAGGAAGATGCCGTTCTGGTTCACGCGCATCGGCGCGTCGGCACGCCAGTATTCCTCTTCGAAGATCAGCCACTCGATCAGGTCGCAGCCGCGCCCTCCGAGCTCGCGCGGCCACGTGACCATGCTCCAGCGGCCCGAATGCAGCGTGCGCTCCCATTCGCGGTGCGCGGCGAAGCCTTCCTCGGTGTCGAAGCTCGGCAGCCGCTCACGCGGCACGTGCGCGGCGAGCCATGCGCGGATCTCCGCGCGAAACGCCTGTTGCTGCGGCGTATAGGTCAGGTTCATGCGCGGGCCTCCTCGACGCTCGCCTGCGAGCCGAAACGCGCATCGCGCTTCTCGACGAACGCGGCGCGCGCTTCCGTCGAGTCGTTCGTCATGTACGCCTGCAGCGTGAAGCCCTGCTCCCAGCGGTACTTGCTCTCGAGATCGCCGTCTTCGACGCCGTTCAGCGCTTCCTTCGCGAGCCGCACCATCGCCGGGCTCTTCTCCGCGATCTTGCGGGCGATCGCGAGCGCCGCGTCGCGCAGCGTGCCGCGCGTCACGACCTGCTCGACCGCGCCGAGGCGGTACGCTTCGGCCGCGTCGATCATGTCGCCGGTGAAGTACATCGCGCGCACCTTCTGCACGCCGAACAACCGCTGCAGATGCGCGCCACCGCCCATCGCGCCGCGGTCGATCTCGGGCACGCCGAAACGCGCGCAGTCGGCTGCGACGACGATATCAGCCGCGCCGCAGATGCCGATCCCGCCGCCGAGCACGAACCCGTGCACGGCTGCGATCACCGGCTTCGGGTTGCGGTGCACCGCACGGAACGTCTCGTAGTTGCCCGCGTTGACCGCGACGATCCGCTCCGGATGCGCGGCCAGTTCCTTGATGTCGACGCCCGCGCAGAAGCCGCGCCCTTCGCCGCGCACGACGATCACGCGTACGTCGTCGTCCCCGCCGAGCGCGTCGAGCGCACGCGAGAGCGCGTGCCAGCCCTGCGCGTCGAGTGCGTTTACGGGTGGATGGGCGATCACCAGTTCGGCGATGCCGTCGGCGCGATCGATCCGGAACGGCGTCGCGCCGGCCGGTTGGTTGGATGTTGTCATCTGCACTGCCTCCCTGTGATGTCTTTCAAGCCGTCAAGCCGCCTGGGTCGCCGCCGCGCCGCGCAATGCGGCCAGTGCGTCGAGCCGCTCGCCGGCTTCCGCCACGATCCGCGCGATCAATGCGTCGCACGATTCGATCGCGCCGATCATCGCGGCCGCCTGGCCGCTCGGCAGCACGCCTTCATCCGGGCGGCCCTCGACGATCGCGCGCTGGATCAGGAACGGCGCGTTCGCGGCCATCAGCGTCTGGCTCGCCGTGTAGTCGTGCGAGCGCAGCGCCTTGATCGCGAGGCCGAGCATGTCAGCCGTGCTCAAGCCGTTCTGGCGGCGCCACGCTTCGGCGGTCTTCAGTGCGAACCACGTGCGGCGCAGCGGGCCGAAGCGCTCGAGCTTCAGCAGGTACGGGTTGTCGATCATTCGTTGCGGCAGCCCGTCGAGCGCGTCCGATACGCGAATGCGCGCCGGGTCGCCCACCGCGACGTAGCGCTCGAGCGTCTCGCGCGGCACCGGCGATTCGGCGCTCATCAGGAAGCGCGTGCCCATCGCGATGCCGGCCGCGCCGTACGCGAGCGCGGCGGCCAGCCCGCGACCGTCGAAAAAGCCGCCGGCCGCAACCACCGGCACGCGCACCGCGTCGAGCACCTTCGGCAACAGCAGCGTGGTCGGCACCGAGCCCGTGTGGCCGCCGCCTTCCGCGCCCTGCACGGTGACGATGTCCGCGCCGAGTTCGACCGCTTTCGCCGCATGCTTCGGCGCGCCGACGGTCGGCATGCAGACGATGCCGGCATCCTTGAAGCGGCGGATCGTCTTCGCATCGGGCCCGCGGCCGTAGCTCACCGCGCGCAGCTTGTGCTTGATCGCGAGCTCGACCACCTGCTGCGCGTTCTTCTGGAACATGTGGAAGTTGATGCCGAACGGCTGGTCCGTCAGCGACTTCACTTTCAGGATCTCGGCCTCGACCTGTCCGGGCTCGAGCGTTGCGCCGGCCAGGAAGCCGAAGCCGCCCGCGTTGCCGGTGGCCGCGACGAGCCGTGCATCGGCCACCCAGCCCATCGCGGTCTGCACGATCGGGTAGCGACAGCCGAGCAGGTCGCACAAAGGCGTGTGAAGCGTCGTGCTCATGCGGCGGCTCCGTTGACGGCAACCGGTGCCGGTGCCTGCGCCTGCGCGTCGCTGCGGTCCGCGCCGTTCGGCTGGCGCTGCGAGCTGGCCATGCTGCGTGCGTCGTAGCCGCCGAGGCGGTCGCCGCTCACCAGTTCGTTGTGCGCATGCGCGAAGTGATGCCATGCAAACGCCGCATCCATCGCTGCGCGCTTGCCCTGCAGTTCCTCGACGTGGTTCAGCGCCTGCTTGGTCAGCGTGAGCCCGAGGCGCGGCATCGTCGCGATCTTCGCGGCGACCGCGTAGGTTGCGTCGTGCAGCCGCTCGCGCGGCACCACGCGGTTGACCATCCCCATCTGGTACGCACGCTCGGCCGGCATCCGCTCGCCGAGGAACAGGAATTCCTTCGCGATGCGCGGGTTCAGCTCGTACGCATGCGCGAAATACTCGACGCCCGGAATCCCCATCCGCACGACCGGATCGGCGAAGAACGCATCCTCGGACGCGACGATCAGGTCGCACACCCACGCGAGCATCAGGCCGCCCGCGATGCACGCACCCTGCACCATCGCGATCGTCGGCTTCGGCAGGTCGCGCCAGCGCCGGCACATTCCGAGGTACACCTCCTGCTCGCGTGCATAGAGGAATTCGCCGCCTTCCTTGTCGACGTGGTCGTACCAGAGCGACGCGCGGTCGAACGACTCGTGGATGTCGCGGCCCGGCGTGCCGATGTCGTGGCCCGCCGAGAAATGCTTGCCCGCGCCCGCGAGCACGATCGCCTTCACCGCGTCGTCGTGCGCCGCGCGCCGGAACGCCGCGTCGAGCGCATACGTCATCTTCGAGTTCTGCGCGTTGTGATACTCGGGGCGGTTCATCGTGATCGTCGCGATGCCGTTCTCGACCGCGTAATCGACGACACCGTCGCCAAAGGTCACCTGGGTCGCTTCCATGTCGGACCTCATCCCCGGCGCGGCGCCGGATTGTTGCGCACGATCGTCGCGCGCAGGTTGTGCGGATCGAGCGCACGGACGATGCGCAGGTCGTCCGCGTTCGGCGGGGCCGTCGTGCCGAGGTCGGGTGCGGCAACCAGCGGGAAGCCCGTCGCGTCCTGCACCTCGTCGAAGCTCACGCCCGGATGCAGCGAACGCACGCGAATCGCATGGTCCGGCCCGCCGAAATCCATCACGCACAGGTCGGTGACGATGCTGCGCAGGTCGACGAAGGTCTTCATCCCGGGCAGCCGGCGCGCCGGGTTGTAGCCGACCGTGCACACCATGTCGACTTCGCGTTCGACGAACGTGCGCTTGCCGTGGCCGCTGACGAAGAACGAGTTCGCGTGGTTCGTCGTGTTGCCGGGGAAGCCGCGCGCGCCGAGCAGCTGGGTTTTCGGGCGCGCGTAGTCGTCGCCGAGCCACGAGATGTTGGCCTGGCCGAAGCGGTCGATCTGCGTCGGCATCACGAGCGCATGGCGGCGGCCGTGCCACAGGCAGTCGAACACGCGCTCGTAGGTCATCCAGCCGCTCACCTTCACGCGATAGCCGTCGGGGCGGGGCCCGAGCGGCACCGGCTCCTCGACGAGATACGCTTCGCCGTCGGTCAGCATCAGCCCGTTGTTGTATGCGAGCCGCGCGAGGCCGGCCGCGAGCCGCGGGCCCGTGCCGATGCCGGTCGCCAGCACTTCGCCGTCGTCGCGCCAGAGCCGCGCGGACGCGACGATCATCAGTTCCGCGAGGGAATGGTCGAGAGATTCGCTCACAGGCGCTCCTTTACAGAATCGGCAACGGCAGCGTCGTCACGTGCGACAGGCCGCCGACGCCTTCGAGGTACCGGCGTTCGTCCTGGCCGACCACGTCGCGCAGGTACGCCGTCGTTTTCGCATCGTCTTCCGCACTCGCGCAGTACGCGCGCAGGTGCGGCAGGTCCCAGCCGTAGGCCGGCCCGCACGACGTCGGGTGCGCGCCGCCCGGCGCATGCACGACGCCGGTGACGAGCGTGCGCTCGAACGGATTGCGTTTGGCGGCGTCGAGATCTTCGCTCGCGAGCGACGCATCGACCGTTTCCGCCGACACGTAGCAACGCTGCGCGGCACGCGCCATCCACGCATCGAAGAACGGATCCGGGCCGTCGATGCGCGTGTTGCCCATCCGGTCGGCCACGTTCACGTGCAGCAGCGCGACGTCGAGTTCGATCGCAGGCATCGCGAGCAGCGTTTCGCCGTCGTCGTACGGCGATTGCACGGTGCGCAGTTGCGGCGCGTGATCGAGCAGCGCGGTGCCGAGCCCGGCGCGGGTCGGCAGGAACGGCAGGCGCGCGGCGGCCGCGCGCAGGCCGAGCTGCAGCATCCCTTCGTCGAGTTCGAGCACGTCGACGCGGCCCTGCTCGCGAGCGCGGCGGAAATGCGGTTCGAGCGGAATCACGTCGAGCGACACGAAGCCGAACACCACCTTGCGCACCTTGTTCGCGGCGCACAGCAGGCCGACATCGGCGCCGCCGTACGCGACGATCGTCAGGTCCTTCAGGTTCGAGCGCGCGATCTCGCGCACCAGCGCCATCGGCTTGCGCCGCGGCCCCCATCCGCCGATGCCGATCGTCATGCCGTCGGCGAGTTGCGCGACCACGTCGCGCGCGGACATCGTCTTGTCGAGAGGTTTCATCGTCATCGTGCTGGCTTACCGGTATCCGATGCTGAAATCGTGGCCCCACTGGCTCACCTTCGTGGCCTCGAACACCGCGTGCTTCGACCAGTCGACCGTGAGGCCGCCGAAGCCGTATTCGAGATCGAAGCCGCCGGGGGTCTTCATGTAGAAAGAGATCATCTGGTCGTTGCAGTGGCGGCCGAGCGTCGCGGACATCTTCACGTCGTGCGCGGCCACGCGATCGAGCGCGCGGCCCACTTCGTCCATCGAGTCGACTTCGGCCATCACGTGCACGCAGCCCGACGGCACGGTCATCTCGAACAGCGCGAGGCTGTGATGGCGCGCGTTGCGGCAGTGCATGAAGTGGATGCGTTTCTCGGGTTCGGCCGGATCGGGCGTGAACTTCACGCGATAGATGTCGGACAGCTCGAAGCCGAGCACATCGCGCACGAATGCGTCGGTCGCGTCGAACTGCGGCGCGGGCAGCACCGCGTGGCCGAGCCCCATGTCGCCGGTGACGAAGCGCGCGACGCCCAGCGGCGACACGAAGCGGCGGAAGTCGCAGCGCGCGCCCCAGTACAACTCGTGGCGGTTGCCGGACGGATCGGTACACCACGCCATCGCCTGCACGCGGCGCAGCGCGGCTTCGTCGCGAGTGGCGCGCACCGGCTCGACGCCCGCGCGCTGCAATGCAGCCAGCGCGGCATCGAACGCGGCGCCGTCGGGCAGTTCCCAGCCCGACGCGGAATAGCGGTCGGTCGAGCCGGGAACGATCACGTAGCGGAAATCGCGCTCGTCCATCTTCAGGTACAGCGCGCCGTCGGGCGCGTCGAGCGCCTGCATGCCCAGCACGTCCTCCGCGTAGCGGCGCCACGCATCGACGCGCGTCGCCTCGACGACGACATAGCCAAGCGCACGGACATCGATCATGTCGGCCTCCTCCTGGTTCAGAATCCGTTGTTCGTGAAAGGATTCTGGCCGGTCGGGGGTGGTGTCACATCGTCTGTTGGGACGAGGGGCGGCGGGGAATTGGCGCGGCCCATGTGCGCGCGCAAGCCCGGCGGGACGGGCTATGCAAGCGGAAGGAGACGGAGAGCAGGTGCGGGTTGCCGCAGCGCGGCAACCCGGATCAGTCGAACGGGTTCAGCAGCCGGACACCGGTGCGGGCGAAATCCGCGACGTTGCGCGTGACCACAGTGAGATCGTTGATCAGCGCGGTGGCCGCGATCAGCTTGTCGAGTTCGTGGGTCGGATCGGGCACGCGCAAATGCCCCCACATCTGGCTGATCTCGATGTCGACCGGCAGGATGTTCGGCGCATAGCCGGACAGGATGGTCGCCATCCAGGCCTCGAGCGCCGACGCCTGGGGATGATCGCCGCGATGACGGATCAGATCGACGCCGCGGCGAAGTTCAGCAACCGTTACGACGGAAAGGTAAAGCGGGCTTGCGTCCGCCGCGGCCTGCCTGAAAAACGCCCGTACGCCACGGTTGGTTCGCTTGCCCTTCCTGATTTCGCTGATGATATTCGTGTCAATCAAATACACGCCTGGCCTCGCCGGAATCCTGAACACGTTGAAAATCCGCGTCGTCGCCAACATCGGGCATGCTCATCAGCACTTGCGCAAATGTCTTTCGCTTCGGCCGGCCGAGCGCATCGGCCAGGATGGCCCGATGTTCGGCCTCGGCACTCCTGCCATTTGCCGCAGCCTGCTCGCGCAGGCTCTGAACGATACTGTCATCCACGTTACGCACCAGTAGATTTGCCATGAGATCCTCCATCCGGGTTTGATATCAATGATAGCGCCATGAGGGCGAATTGCAATCATTGCTATCATCGCCGTTGACGGAAGGAGGACGGTGATTGGCGTCGGCGAACGGCAACGGGCCGCATGAATCCTCTCGGCATGCGCCGCTCGCCCGACGGGTCGAATTGCTGTCTGCAAGGTAAGCCGGAACGGAACGGTAGAAAAGACGGCCGATCGGCTATTCACCCCGTCTTGTGAAGGCGCACGCACACGCTGCAGCGACGCGGGTGCATTCACCGCCTCCACGCGCTCGGCCACGTCGGCCTTGCTCCGATAGCCCACCGCGACCGGCACGCCGGCACGCGCAAACTCGAGCGCGACACCCTGCCCGATCCCGCCGCTGCCGCCGAACACCAGCACCGCGCCCTGCGCAAACCCGTTGTCGTTCATGCGTTCATCCCGTTCGTGTGTCGCGGCGGCGCCCACGCTCAGGCCGCCGCTTCGGTCCCCGCCCGCAGGCGGTACTTCAGCACCTTGCCGGCCGCGCTCGTCGGCAGTTGCTCGACGAACGTGAAATGCCGCGGCACCTTGTAGTTCGCCATGTTGCGGCGGGCCCAGTCGTTCAGTTCGTCGGCATCGGCATGCACGCCCGGCCGCAGCACGACATACGCGTGTCCGACTTCGCCGAGCCGCGTATCGGGCACACCGACCAGCGCAACCTGCGCGATCGCCGGATGCGCGGCGAGCAGCCGCTCGATCTCGGCCGGGTAACAGTTGAAGCCGCCGACGATGAACATGTCCTTGATGCGATCGGTGATCTTCAGGTTGCCGTTCGCATCGACGCAGCCGAGATCGCCCGTATGCAGCCAGCCGTCCGCATCGATGGCCTCGCGCGTCGCGTCCGGCTGGTTGAAGTAGCCGCGCATCACGTTGTAGCCGCGCACCCAGATCTCGCCGGTCTCGTCCGGCCCGAGCGGCGCGCCGCCTTGGCCCGCGATGCGCAATTCGACGTCCGGCATCGGGCGCCCCGACGTATGGGCAACGGTTTGCGCATCGTCGCCCTGGCGGCACAGCGTCGCGAAGCCGCACGATTCGGTCAGCCCGTAGCCGGTCAGCACCGTCTCGAAGCCGAGTTCCGCGCGCATCCGCTCGATCAGGCTCGGCGCGATCGCCGCCGCGCCCGTCACCGCGATCCGCAGCGACGACAGGTCGCGCGTCGCGCGATCGGGTGCGTCGAGCAGCGCGTAGTACAGCGTCGGCGGGCCGGGCAGCACCGAGACGCGATCGTCGGCGACGCGCCGCAGCACGTCGGCCGGCTGGAACACGAGATGCGGCAGCACGGTCGCGCCGCTCGACAGCGCGGCGAGCCAGCCGGCCTTGTAGCCGAACGTGTGGAAGAACGGATTGACGATCAGGTAGCGGTCGTCGGCGCGCACGCCGGCGATCGCCGCCCACGCCTGCGCGGCGCGCAGGTTCTGGCCGTGCGCGGTCATCACGCCTTTCGGGCGGCCCGTCGTGCCGGACGTGAAGATCAGGTCCATCACGGTGTCGGGCGTGACCTGCGCCTCGCGTTCGCGCACCGCGGCCAGCGGCACCTCGGCGCCGCGCGCGAGGAACGCGCCCCAGGTCTCGTCGCGCGCACCGGCTGGCGGCTCGCCGTCGAACACGACAACGCGCTCGAGCGTCGCGGGCCGGTGCGGCGCGAGCATCGCCGGATAGGATTCGCCGAGGAAGGTGCCGCAGCAGAAGAGCAACCGTGCGCCGCCGTCGTGCAGGATGCCGCCCACCTCCATCCCCTTCATCCGCGTATTGACCGGCACGAGGATCGCGCCGACGGTGTGGATCGCCAGCGCCGCGACGATCCATTGCGGCAGGTTCGGCGCCCACACCGCGACGCGGTCGCCTGTCTCGATGCCGCTCGCGAGCAACGCGCGGGCCGCGTCGACGCGTGCCGCATCGAGTTCCGCATAGGTCAGCCGGCCATGCTCCGACTCGATCGCCGGATGCGCGCCGTGGCGCGCGGCTGCCCGGGCGATCAGCGCGGGCGTGGTCAGGATTTCGTTGTCCATCGTCTTGGATCAGGTTAGCCGTGCGCGCCGCCGGCGCGACGGCTCAGTCGGGAAACACCACGCGCAGCGCGTCGCTCGCGGGCCGTGCACAGCAGGCGAGCGTCCAGCCGGCCGCGATCTCGTCGTCGTCGAGCACGTGGTTGCTGTCGAGCGCGACTTCGCCACGCTCGATCCGGCACATGCACGCGCCGCACTGCCCCATCCGGCAGGAATTCGGCGCCGGCACGCCCGCGCGCAGCATCGCGTCGAGCAGCGTTTCGCCGGGGGCGCTGTCGAACGCAAACGCGTCGCCGTCGAGCACCGTCTCGATCGCCGCGCCGTCGCCGGGTGCCGAGGCCGCCGCTGCGACGCCTGACGCCGTCGTATCCGCCGACGCCGGTGCCAACGCCGACGCCGGTGCATCGGGCAGCGATGCAAAACGCTCGACATGTACCCGCGAGCGCGGCAGCCCGAGGCCGAGCATCGCGGCCAGCGCGTTCTCCATGAACAGCGCGGGCCCGCAGATGAACGTCTCCTGCTGGCTGAACGGCCGAGCGAGTTCCTCGAGATGGCGCTGCTGCGGGATGCCCTGCACACTGTCGAGCCAGTGGATCACGCGCACACGGCCCGGATGGCGCTGCGCGAGCTGCTGCAGCTCGGCACGGAAAATCACCGAGCGCTCGTCGCGGTTCGCGTAGATCAGCGTCAGCATCCCGCGTCCGTGCACGAGCGCCGATTTCAGGATCGACAGCACCGGCGTGATGCCGCTGCCGCCCGCGAACAACAGCAGGTCGCCATCGAGCGTGCGCGGCGTGAAGACACCAGCCGGCGGCAGCACGTCGAGCGCATCGCCCGCGCGAATGCGGTCGCACAGCCAGTTCGACGCGCGGCCGTCGCGCACGCGCTTGACGGTGATCTTCGGCGCGGGATCGATGCCGGGCGCGCTCGACAGCGAATAACAGCGCGCGACGGACGCATCCGCGCACGGCACGTTCAGCGTCAGGAACTGGCCGGGCCGGTACGCGAATGCGTCGCGCAAAGCGGCCGGCACGTCGAACACGAACGAGCACGCGTCGTCGCTTTCGGCAATCACGTCGGCCACGGTCAGCCGATGGAAGCGCGAATCGCTCATGGCCGGCTCCTCACGTCACGCGGCCGCACGGGCCACCGGCGCGCCGGGCGTCGTGTAGGCGCCGTCGAGATAGACGAGCGGATCGACGTCGCCGCTCATCAGCACCTCGCGGATGCGCCCGATGAACACCGTATGCGTGCCGTATTCGAAGCGGCCGTCCTGCTCGCACACGAGGCTCGCCTGCGCGTCACGCAGGTACGGCACGCCGAGCGCCGACGTGTGCCAGTCGCCGGTCGTGAAGCGCGCCTCGCCCTTCAGGCGGCCGCTGCAATCGATCGCGATGCCTTCGTGGGCCGCCGACAACACGTTCACGCAGAACCCGGCGCCCGCGTCGAGCGGTGGATACAGCGACGCGCTGCGGTTGATGCAGATCAGCAGCGAAGGCGGATCGGTCGACAGCGAATCGACCGCCGTCGCGGACATCGAGTAGCGCCGGCCGTCGTGCGCACTGCTGATGACCGTGACGGAGCGCGCGAGGCGGCGCATCGCGAGCAGCATGTCGGTGCGCAGCGGATGGGGGGTGAGATCGCTCATCATTGGACTCCGTCAAGTTCAGTCGTGGATGGCCGGGCGGGCCAGCCGCCGGCGTCGGCTGCGCGAGCAGCCAGGTGGTCGGCCGCGAGATACCCGAAGGTCATCGCCGGGCCAAGCGTCGAGCCCGCGCCGGGGTAGCTCACGCCCATCATCGATGCGCTGGTGTTGCCGATCGCATAGAGGCCGTCGATCGGCTCACCGTCGGCGCGCAGCACGCGGGCGTGCACGTCGGTGACGAGGCCCCCCTTCGTCCCGATGTCGCCCGCGTCGATCCGCACCGCATAGAACGGCGCCTGGTCGACCGGCCCGAGGCACGGGTTCGGCTTGTTCTGCGGATCGCCGTAGTACGTGTCGAACAGGTTGTCGCCCTTGCCGAACGCTTCGTCGATCCCGGTGGCCGCGTAGCGCGCCATGTCGCGCAGCGTGTCGTGCAGGCCGGCGGCGTCGACGCCGATGCGCGCAGCCAGCGCGTCGATCGTGTCGGCCTTCACGATCACGTCGCGGAACGCGGCCGGAATCCGAGAGTTGGGCATCATCGACGCCGGCATGATCGGCCCGCACGGATACTTGCGGCGAAACCGCGCGTCGAACACCATCCACGCGGGTACGCTCGCGCCGGTGCGCGCATGGTCGCGATACATCGCCGGCACGAATTCGGAATACGGCGCGGCTTCGTTGACGAAGCGCTTGCCGAGGCGGTTCACGATCACGCAGCCCGGCAGGTTGCGTTCGACGAACAGCGCGCGCTGCTTCTCCTCGCCCGCGACACCGACCGTCGGCGCGCCCCACACGTGCGCCATCAGCGCCAGCGCGCCGCCGAGCCGATGGCCTTCGGCGATCGCGTCGCCGGTGTTGGCCGGCGGCGTCGCGCTCCACTGCGCCTGCGTCGGCTGCGGCAGGTAGCACTCGCGCATCGGCTGGTTGCGCTCGAAGCCGCCCGCGCCGAGGATCACGCCGCGTCGCGCCGCAATCGTCACCGGCTGCCCGAAGCGCTGCGCGCGCACGCCGGTCACGCGGCCGTCGACGTCGAGCAGGTCGCGCATCGGCGTGTCGAGCCACACGGGCACGTTGCGGTCGAGCAGCGCGCGGCGCAGCCCGCCGATCAGCGCATTGCCGAGCGTCAGGCGCCGGTCGCGCCGCGTGCGGCGGCGCATCCCGATATCGAGCCAGTAGCGGCCGAACTGCGCGATCGCGAGCTTCATGAAGCCCGGCCCGCGCGAGAACAGCGTATGCGCCTCCTTCGACGTCACGGCCACGCGCCCGCCGATCAGCGTACCGGGCGACGCCGGCCGCAGCCGGTCGAATTCGTCGCCCAGCAGCGCGCCGTCGAACGGCATCGGATCGAGCGCGCGGTAGCCCGGCATCGCGCCCGGCACCTTCTGGAAATAGTCCGCGTACTTCGGCAGCGACTGGTAACGCACCGGCGTCTTCGATTCCAGGTAGCGCAGCATCTCCGGCGCGCGGTCGAGATACGTGTCGATCTTCTCGGGCGTCGATTCGCCTGCCACGCACGCTTCGATGTAGCCGCGCGCGGCCTCGCGCGAATCGGTCGCGCCCAGCTCGGCGATGTGGTGGTTGCACGGCACCCAGATGCCACCGCCCGACACGGCCGACGTGCCGCCGTACAGCGCCGTCTTCTCGATCACGACGACGGACAGGCCGCGGTCGGCCGCGCGGCACGCGGCGAGCAGCGCGCCCGCGCCCGAACCGACGACCACCACGTCGAACACGTATTGCTGTGCTTGCGGGTCGTTCATCTCGGCCTCGTCAGATGAAGAAGTCGGTGTTCTCGCGGCCGAGCATCACGGCGCCGAGGTTCTGCCCGAAACGGTCCACGTTGTTCGCGTAGTGCGCGCGGGCCGCATGCAGGTCGAGGAAGCGGCGCACCAGCGGATTGCGGTGATAGATGCCGTTGCCGCCCGCGTAGCGCAGCAGCGCGTTCGCGGCCTGCGCGCAGCGCTCGGCGACCTGCGCGGACTGGTAGCGGAAATGCACGCGGCGCTCGATCGACACGGCCGGGCCGCCGGTGACGGACGCCATCAGTTCCGCGAAATTGCGCTTGAGCAGCACCTGCATCTCGTCGATCGCGACGGCCGCGTTCGCGCACGCGCTCTGCGCACCCGGATCGTCGGTCGTCTTCGCGCCGCTGTTGGCCGACACGCGCGTGGCCGCGTAGCCGGTGAAATCGTCGAGTGCGCCCTGCAGCGCGCCGATGCACGACGTGCACACCGCGCGCACGAAGATCTGCGCGAACGGCAGCCTGAACAGCGGCGCATCGTTCACGGCGAGACCGGGGCTCGTGCCCCTCATCCCGTCGATCGCCTTGTGCGTCCGGTACGCGGGCACGAACACGTCGTCGACGACGATGTCGTGGCTGCCCGTCGCGCGCAGGCCGAGCACGTCCCAGTCCTGCTGGATCCGGTAGTCGGATTTCGGCAGCAGGAAGGTGCGGTATTCGGGCGGCTGGCCGGCAACGGCTGCCGGCACCAGCGCGCCGAGGAACACCCACTCGCACAGTTCGCTGCCGCTCGAGAACTTCCAGTGGCCCGACAGGCGGAAGCCGCCGTCGACCGGCGTCACGCGGCCCACCGGCATGTAGGTTGACGCGATCAGCGTCGCCGGATCGTTGCCCCATACGTCCTGCTGCGCGCGTTCGTCGAACAGCGCGAGCTGCCAGTTGTGCACGCCGACGACGCCGTACACCCACGCGGTCGACATGCAGCCGCGCGCGAGCGCCATCTGGATGTCGAAGAAGGCCTGCGGATCGAGCTCGTAGCCGCCGTAGCGCTTCGGCTGCAGCACCTTGAAGAAGCCGGCGGCCTGCATGTCGGCGATCGTCTCGGCCGGGATCCGGCCCTGCGCGTCCGCCTGCGCGGCGCGGCCGGCCAGCGTCGGCGCCAGTGCCTCGGCCCGGGCGATCAGCGTGGCGGCCAGTGCGTTCGAATCGTTGTCGCGATGCACGAATGTCTCCTGTGGAACGGGGGCCGCGCCGCGGCGCCTGCCCCGCTCTCGTTCAAAGTTGTTCGGCGCGGCCTGGCCGCGGGCGATGCTCGCCACCACCGATGGTCGGCTTCGCGCGACCGCGCCGCATCGTCCGACCGGACGGGACGACGGGCGCGGCCTCGAACATCACGCGCAGGCGCGCTCCTTCTCGCGATTGAAGAACGGGATCACGTGCTCGCCGATGTTGCGGATCGTCTCCATCTGCGCGTCGTGCGGCACCGTGCCCATCTGGCACAGGAACAGCACTTCGTCGACGCCGGCTTCCTGCAGGCGGCCGACATAGCCGATGCAGTCGTCCACCGTGCCGTACGCATGGTTCGGGTTCATCATCGCGAGCGCCGGGTCGGCGAAGTTCACGACGACTTCCTCCGACGCGAAGCGCGAGCGGATCACCATCTCGCCGGTGTCGGCCTGCACGAGGTCGTCGCCCCACTTCGCCGGGTCCGGACGCTCGCCGCCCGTGTACCAGTACGCGAGCGATTCCATGAAGTAGCGCTGCCCGCGGATGCCGATCTTGCGGGCGGCCTGGCCATCGGCCATCACGACCGTCGGGCACAGCGCGGCAAGGTGCTGGGTCGGGCGGAAGCCGACCTGGTCTTCCGGCTTGCGGTTCGCCCATGCTTCGCGGTACACGGCGTTCTTCTTCGCGACTTCGTCGGGGCCGCCGAAGCCGAGCACCAGCGCGCCCATCCCGCGCTGGCCGGCGCGCAGCAGCGCGTCGGTGTTCGTGCAGGCGAGGTACATCGGTGGATGCGGATCCTGGAACGGCTTCGGGTGGATCGGACGCTTCGGAATCTTGATGTACTTGCCGTCGTGCTCGATCTCGTCCTGCACGAACATCTTCGGCACGAGGTACATCGATTCGTCGATCATCGGCTGCAGTTCGTTGAGGTCGTAGCCGAACGCACCGGCTTCCTGCTGGCTGCCGCCCTTGCCGACGCCGAAGTGCACGCGGCCGCCGGACAGGATGTCGAGCAGCGCGACGCGCTCCGCGACCTTGATCGGGTGGTTCATCGCCGGCGGCAGGCACACGACGCCGTGGCCGAGGCCGATGCGCGTCGTGCGGCCGGCCAGGTACGCAAGGAAGGTTTCCGGCGCGCTCATGTGCGCATAGTTGGTCAGCGACGTATGCTCGACGCACCAGATCGTGTCGAAGCCGACCTGCTCGGCGAGCAGCGCCTGTTCGACCGTCTCCTTGAATACCCGGTGGTCGCCCTCGCGCGATGCGTCGGTGGTCTGGGCTTCGTAGATGAGGGAAAACTTCATTGCGTGCGTCTCCATGGTTGTTGGACGAGTCGGGTCGTGCAGCCCGCCCGCACGATACGGACGAAGCGCGACGGTCCACGAATGGGAGTGTCGGCGCGCGCACGGGTGCGGGCATCGTCTGTTCGGAGTACCGGCGCGCCCGCGGGGACAGAGGGGTTTCACCGTCATCCGATCGGACTGCGTGAGCGCGCGGACGGCGCGCTAGCATCGAACGGCGGGCGCGTGGCGCGCACCGATCAACGACAAGGGAGAGCGGGAATGAAGGTATCGATGCTGCTGTATCCGGTCGACGACATCGACACGGCGCTGCCGCTGTTCGTCGACGGGCTGGGCCTGAGCGTGAAGTTTCGCGACGGCGACCGTTATTGCGCGCTCGACGGCGGCCCGCTGACGATCGCGCTGGTGGCGGGCGACGAGCAGATCGTCGAGCGCGCGGCGCTCACGCTGCGCGTGGACGAGGACGACGACCTGTATGCGGCGATGGCGCGAGTGGTCAAGGCCGGCGCATCGGTGCGCGTGCCCGTGCAGGCCGGGCCGCACGAATACCGCGCGGTGCTGGAGGACAAGAACGGCGCGCTGCTCGTGATTTCGCAGAAACGGGCCGCATGACGGCCCGCGGCGCCGGCGCCCGATGCGGGTGCCGCGCGTGTGGCAGGCCCGTTACGCGTCCGCGCCCGGCGTGCTCAGGTCGCTCGCTTCGAGCAATTCGAGCAGCGTGCGCGCCGGCTGGCTGAGCCGCTTCGCGGCCAGCGCGATGAACTCGATGTCGGGCAGCACGGGCAGCGCGTCGCCGTTGACCAGCGGCGCGAGCCCGCGCGTCGACAGATAGTGCGACGTCGCGGTCAGGCCGAGCCCCGCGCGGGCGGCCGCGATGCAGCCCGGCTGGCTGCTGCTCGAACACACGACTTCCCAGCCGATCCCCTTCTCCGCGAGCGCATTCAGGACGATCGCGCGCGTCACGCTCGGCTCGGCGACCAGCACGAGCGGCAGCGGCCGCTCCGGATCGACGACGGTGCCGGGCCGCGCGACCCATTCGAGCCGCGTGCGCAAGAGCGGCGTGCCGCGCCGTTCGCCGAGCCGCCGCTTGCCGATCATCAGGTCGAGCGCGCCCGCGTCCAGCCCTTCGTAGAGCCGGCTCGTCATGCCGGTGGTGATCTCCAGCGCGACGTCCGGGTGCGCGGCGCGAAACCCGGCGAGCACGTCCGGCAACGCGACGAGCGCGAGGTCGTCCGGCGCGCCCAGCCGCACCCGCCCCTTGAGCCTCGGCTTGCGGAACTGCGATTCCGCGCGGTTCAGCGCCTGCAGGATCACGTTCGCGTGCACGAGCAGCGCCTCGCCGTCGGCCGTCATCGCGATCGAATGCGTGTCGCGCACGAACAGCCGCCGGCCGACGCTCTCCTCGAGACGACGGATGTGTTCGCTGACGCTCGACTGGTTGAGCCCGAGTTGCCGCCCTGCTTCGGTGAAGCTGCGGCAGTTCGTGACGGTCGCGAACGTGTTGAGCCAGACGGGATTGAGCATGGCGCATTGTCATCGGCAATGCCGATGACAGTCAACGACTTAAGGCAGCTTCCCGATGACCATCGGAATCGGTACCATCGTGCGCTTGGAGACCGGCACGCGCGGCGCAACCGCGTGAAGGCGCCACCCGCGCCGGCCTTTGCACCACCGATTTCGCCATGTCCCGGGAACCCACACACTCCGCGCTGCTCTGGATCGTCGCCGCTGCATTCTTCATGCAGTCGCTCGACACGACGATCGTCAACACAGCCCTGCCTTCGATCGCGCAAAGCCTGCATGCGTCGCCGCTCGCGATGCAGCCCGTCGTGGTCGTCTATACGCTGACGATGGCGATGCTCACGCCGGCGTCCGGCTGGCTTGCCGACCGGTTCGGCACACGCCGCGTGTTCTCGCTCGCGATCCTCGTATTCGTGCTGGCATCGATCGGCTGCGCGGCGTCGCATACGCTCGGCCAGCTCGTCGCCGCGCGCGCGCTGCAGGGCATCGGCGGCTCGATGCTGCTGCCGATCGGACGGCTCGCCGTGCTGCGCCGCGTGCCGGGCGAACAGTACGTCGCGGCGATCGCGTTCGTGTCGATCGCCGGCCAGCTCGGCCCGATCGTCGGGCCGACGCTCGGCGGCTGGCTCACGCAGGCGATTTCGTGGCACTGGGTGTTCATCGTCAACGTGCCGGTCGGCGTGGTCGGCTTCGTCGCCGTGCAGCGCTACCTGCCGCACGACCAGGCGCACCAGCCGCCGCCGTTCGACTTCGTCGGCTGTGCGCTGCTGTCGGTCGCGATGATCGCGCTGTCGCTCGCGATCGACCCGCCGCTGCCCACGCATCGCGCCGCATGGGCAGCCGGGCTCGCCGTGGTCGGGCTGGCGAGCGCGCTTGCTTACCTGCCGCACGCACGGCGCCGCGCGCAGCCGCTGTTCCGGCTCGGGCTGTTCCGCGAACCGAACTTCGGCTCGGGCCTGCTCGGCAACCTGCTGTGCCGGATCGGCACGAGCTCCGTGCCGTTCATGCTGCCGCTGCTGATGCAGGTGCAGCTCGGCTATACGCCGCTGCAGTCGGGGATGATGATGCTGCCGGCCGCGATCGCGGGCGTCATCGCAAAACGCTGGATCGCGCCGCTCGTGAAGCGTTTCGGCTATGCGGCGTTCCTGGTCGTGAATACGGGGATCGTCGGGTGCGCGATCGCGGGATTCGCGCTGGTGTCGGTGCGGCCCGCGCCGCTACTGGAAAGCGCGCTGCTGATCGTGTTCGGCACGGCGAACTCGATGCAGTTCGCGGCGATGAACGGCGTGACGTTGAAGGGGCTGTCGCATGCCGACGCCGGCAGCGGCAACAGCCTGTTCACGATGATGCAGATGCTGGCGATGGGGCTCGGGGTGTCGATCGGCGGCGGCCTCGTCAACCTGTTTTCCGCCTATTGGGGCTCGATGGCGCACGGGTTCATGCTGTCGTTCACGTGCATGGGCGTGGTAACGCTGCTGTCGTCCGTCGTGTTCCGGCGGATCGATACGGCCGCGCCGCCGGCGAGTGCGGCAGCGCGCCCGTCGGCCTGAGCGCGGCCGTCAGTTCGCCGGGCGGCGCTCGACGACACGCTTGAGCACCCAGCGGATCGACGAACCGTCGGCCGGCGGCTGCGCGACGCGGTACTCGTCGATTTCGAGCGTGTACAGGTAGCCCGGCTGGTACGCGAAGCCTTCGATACCGGCGTACCACAGGCTCCACGGCTCGTTCGGGGCGTTGCGCACCTGCAGGCACTCCATCGGCGCGACGCCCGTGCAGCGCGCGGATTGCGGCGCGACATACACGGTCCTGGTCACCGGCTTGCTGTCGGCCGGGCGCACCGCGTTCGCCGACGTGGCGACGGCGTCGGTCTGGCATCCGGCGAGGAGCGTGCTGCCGGCAATGACGGCCGCGCCGAGCAGCGTTCTGGATGGGCGAATCATCGGGTGTTCCTCTGGAAGCGTTGGAGGGCCGATTAGAGGCCCTCACGGCAAGAAAGTTCACAAATGCCTTACAGCAATCATGCCCCCTTCATGCCCGGCGAACCGCGCGGCATCGCGGAAACGGTGACGTGGCTGCGCTCGCCCGCCGCGCGCTTCGTCACGGGTCAGGCGATCGCTGTCGACGGCGGATTCACCGTGTGCCGATCGTGTACCATCGGCGCTTCCCGATAAGCCTGATCGCGTTGTGCTCGTCCGCCCTTTCACATGCGTACGATCCGCGCAGCGCACCCTGCTTCGCATGACCTCACCCGTTCCGTCCGACACCGCATTGCGCCCGCTTCCGATCGATGCGCTGACCGTGCCGGCCGCGCTCGACGGACGCTCGGGCACCAACCGCTCGAGCAGCGCGCATCCGCAGATTGCCGCGACCAACGACCTGGACGCGGTGCGCGCGTGGCTCGCCCGCTTCGTCGATACGCCGACCACGTTCCAGAACTACCGCAAGGAAGCCGAACGCCTGCTGCTGTGGGCCGTGATCGCTTGCGGCAAGCCGCTGTCGTCGCTCACGCACGAAGATCTGGTCGTCTACCGCCAGTTCCTGCTCGCCCCCGCGCCGGCCGAGCTGTGGTGTGCGAACGGCGGGCGCAAGCATCCGCGCGACGATCCGCGCTGGCGGCCGTTCTACGGGCCGCTGTCGGCGGCCAGCCAGCGGCAGGCGCTGGTGATCCTGAACGTGATGTTCTCGTGGCTCGTGCAGGCCGGCTATCTCGCCGGCAATCCGCTCGCGTTGTCGCGCCAGCGGCAGCGCCGGCCCGCGCCGCACGTCACGCGCCATCTCGGGCAGCCGCTGTGGCAATCGGTCAAGGATGCGATCGCCGCGATGCCGCGCGACGACGCGCGGGCGGGCTTCCATGCGGATCGTGCGCGCTGGCTGTTCACGCTGCTGTATCTCGGCGGCCTGCGCATCACCGAAGCGGCCGACACGACGATGGGCCAGTTCTTCTGCCGGCGCGATGCGGACGGGCGCGACCGCTGGTGGCTCGACGTGACGGGCAAAGGCGGCCGGCAGCGGCTCGTGCCGGCCACCGACGAGATGATGGCCGAACTGTCGCGCTACCGGCGTGCGCATGGCCTGCCCGCGTTGCCGTCCGACGGCGAGGCCACGCCGCTCGTGCTGCCGGTCGGCCACGCGCGCAAGCCGCTCACGCGCGCCGCGCTGCACCGGATCGTGAAACAGGTATTCCGGCACGCGGCCGACCGGTTGCGAGCGAACGGCGAAGCCGGAGAGCAGCAGGCGCGTGTGCTCGAACAGGCGTCCGCACACTGGCTGCGCCACAGCGCGGGCTCGCACATGGCCGATGGCCGCGTCGATCTGCGGCTCGTACGCGACAACCTCGGCCACGTGTCGCTCACGACGACGAGCCAGTACCTGCACGCGGACGACGACTGGCGGCATCGCGAGACTGAGGAGAAGCACCGGATCGGGTGGTAGGTGGCATCCGCCCCGTTCGGCGCGTCACACTCGATCAGTACACGCCCACCCAGTGCCCGGGCACCCATGCCCAGTGATTGCCGGCCCACCGGTAGTGCCCCCTCGCCCAGCGATAGCCCGGCGCTGGCATCGGCGGCGGCACCTCGACGACGGGCGCCGGCTGCGGCGGCCGCACGGGTTCGACCACGCATGCGGACATCAGCGCCGCACTGGCCGTCACCAGCATGGCGAGCGAAACGGATCGGATCTTCATCATCCTGCATTCTCCCTTTTGTGTAGTGGATGGATTCGTTGCCGACGCGGCAACGCCGCGCGTCATGCGGTTCCGCGAATCAGCCCGCTCATCGGCCGCGTCGCACCGCTTTGCGCAAACAGCGCGGACGCGGTACGGCGCGGATCGAGCCGCAGGCTCTCGGCGGCGGCGCCCGAAATCAGCGCGTCGAGCGATGCGGTCGGTTTCAGGTCGCGCCCTTCGTACAGGTCGCCCGGCCGCAAACCGGGCCAGTCGGCGATTACGCGACCGCCCGCGACCGCGCCGCCCGTGAGCATCGCGACGGATGCCTGCCCGTGATCGGTGCCGCCCGTGCCGTTCGCGGCCACCGTGCGGCCGAACTCGGTTGCGACCAGCACCGTGGTTTGCTGCCACGCGGGCCCGAGGCCGTCGCGCAACGCGGCGAGCATCGTGTCGAGCGCTTTCAGCTGATTCGCGAGCCGTGCGTTCTGCGCGCTGTGCGTGTCCCAGCCACCCGTCTCGATCATCGCGATGCGCGGGCCGTCGTCACGCGCGAGGAACGTCGCGGCGAGCTTGCCGACGCCCGCCGGATCCTGCCGCGCATGCGCATCGCCGGCGAGGCCGCGCGCGTCCATCGCCGACTGCCACAACGGGCCGAGCTGCGCGTCGGCCTCGTAGAGCGCCGACACGCGTGCGAGCAGGTCGTCCGGCGCGGCCGGCAAACCGGACGGCGCGTACGACGCGGCCTGCACGGTGCCGCGCAACGCGAGCGGCACGGTCGGCGCGAACGCAATCGCGCTTTCACGCGTGGCCGGCAGCAGCGCGGCGAGCCGGTTCAGCCAGCCGTCCTTCACCTGGTACGGCGCGCGGCCACCCGTCTCGAGCACGTTCTGCCCATCGAAATGCGAGCGGTCGCGATACGGCGACGCAATCGCATGAACGAACAGCGCCTGCCCGTCGCGGTACAACTGCGCGGTCTGCACGAGCGACGGATGCAGCGCGAACGTGCCGTCGAGCCGCGTCGCGGCCGCCGTGTCGATCGCGAGCGGGCCGCGCAGCGACGCATACGCGGGCTCGGCATACGGAACGACGATGTTCAGGCCGTCGGCCGCGCCGCGCTGGATCACGAACACGAAGCGCCGATCGGTCTCGACGTTCGCGAACACGATCCGTGGTGCGACGAGGATCGCGCCTGCGCCGGCGGCGGCCACGCTCAGGAATTGTCGGCGGGACAGTGCCATGGTCATCTCCGTTGGAAATCGGGTGAGACGAGCAACAGCGCGAGCGACGTGGTCGCGCTTTCGGCGCGCGACAGCGCGGTCGCCGTCGGCGCGCTCAACGAACCGGCGAGCAGCGTGTTGCCGAGCGTGCGCGGGTCGAGCCGGTCGCCCGTGCGCGCGGCCAGGCGCTGCGCGAACTCGACACGACGCACGAGCGCGTCGGGTGCGGCCCAGCTCGCGGCAATGTCGTCGTAACCGGCCGGCGAGCCGGGCCGCCACACCGGCTGGCCGAGTTGCGCGAGCAGCGGCGCGACCTTCAGGTCGCCCGTGTCGCGCCAGCCGAGCCCCCGCAGCGACGACACGGCCCACTCCCACGGTGTCTTGAACTTGCGGTTGACCGGCGACCACGCATCAGGCGCATCGACGAGCGCGCGATAGACGGTCGGCAGATCGCCGCCGCTCGCATCGAACGCGCGGGCCAGCCGGTCGGTCAGCGCGGGCGGCGGATTGTCGGCGACGAAATGGCGGGCCAGCTGGAACGCGATATGCCGGCCGGTTGCCTCCGAATGCGCGAGGTCGTGCAGGATCGCGCGCGCCTGCGCTTCGCCGGGCTGGTCGTAGCTGCGGCCCATCACGGTACGCACGCCGGGCTCGTGCAGTTTCGGGCGAAACACGAACGCGCCGGGCGCCGCATCGCCGGGCTGCGGGCCGCGCCCGCCGGCGATGCTCCAGCCGGTCAGCGCACGCGCGAATTCCGTCACGTCGGCCTGTGTGTATCCCGTGCGTACGCCGAGCGTGTGCAGTTCCATGATTTCTCGCGCGAGATTCTCGTTGAGCCCGCGTTTGGCCGACGGATTGCGGGCTTCGGCACGCAGCGCGGCCGGGCTGTCGGGGCCGACCGAGCGTGCCTGGTCGAGGAAAAGCTGCATCGCGGGATGCTGTTCGACGGCGACCAGCATGTCCTCGAAACGGCCGAGCACGTGCGGGCGGATCGCGTCGCGTTCGAGCGCGCCCGCATAGGCCGCCACCGGCCCCTTGTCGACCGACACCGCGAAATGGTTCGCCCAGAAATGCACGAGACGCTCGACGAACGGTGCGGGTGTATTCAGCGCACTGTTCATCCGCGCGACGACGGCGCTGCGATACGTGTCGTTGCCGTCGCGCCGGATCGACTGCTCGGTGGCGCGCTTCGTTGCCGGATCGTTGGCCGTCATCGCATTGCGCGCGTTCGCGAAGCGTGTCGCGAGCGCGACCGCGTCGGGCTCGCCGGCCCATGCGGCCGGCCGCGCGTCGTAACGGTCGAATTGCGCGACGAGCGCTGCCTTCGGGTCCGCTGGCGGCGCTTCGTCGGCGCGCGCGCCGAGACCGAAGCGGTTCAGCGCGATGGCGGCCGGTGTGATGTCGTTCGGGTGGTCCATGACAGGGCTCTCGCGATGCGTACCCGTGTTTAACGTGGGCCGGCGGGAAATCCGTCGCTGGGAACACGAATATTTCTGGTACGTCGCGCGGCTTTGAATGCGTGCGTGCTGCCGCTCGAATGCGCGTCGCGGATTCGGCTGACCAATGCCGCGAATCGGTGGGGTGCTCGGCGGCCGTATCGGAGTGCCGTGTCCCAGCGAAGAACGGGTCTGTTTCGAAATTCGGTCAGCGGGCTTTCACTTGACTGACCGACCTCGATCTCACGGGAAGGCTCGCCGGCCGCAGCAGCCCGGACGCTTGCCGTTCCCGGAAAGCCACCTAGACTCAATGAAAGGTATCGCCCCGTGTCACGGCGTTTTGCCGTCCGGACCCAGCGACCACTACGATGCCCACTCTTCCCGTCAGCTTGCGTGCGCGGTTTCGTTGCGTCGGCTCGATGCGTCCGCGCTCGCGCTGGCCCCATGCGTGGCTGCTTGCCGTCGCGCTGACGCTGCCCGGCTATCCGGCCCTTGCGCAGAACCCGCCCAGGGTCGTCGATATTCCGACGCGCGCCGGCGTGACTCAGCGGTTTCTCTTCATCGCACCCGACGCGCCGAAGGCCGCGGCCATTCTCTATGCCGGCGGACATGGCGGGCTGCAACTGGAACCGTCCGGACGGTTCGGATGGGGCGCGGGCAACTTTCTCGTCCGCACCCGGCAGTTGTTCGTGAAGGACGGCATCGCCGTCGCGGTCATCGATGCACCGAGCGACCGCCAATCCGCGCCCTACCTCGATGGCTTCCGACTGTCGAAGGAGCACGCCGACGACGCACGCGCCGTGATTGCGTGGTTGAAGGAGCAACTACATGTACCGGTCTGGCTGGTCGGGACGAGCCGCGGCACCCAGTCCGCCGCCGCCATCGCGGTTGCGCTGGCCGGCGCAGGCGGGCCCGACGGTCTCGTGCTGACGTCCACCATCCTCCGCGAAGAGCGAGGCGGTACCGCGGTCACGGACATGAACCTTGCCAGCATCACGATTCCGGTGCTCATCGTTCACCACCAGAATGACGGCTGCAAACATTGTCCGGTGTCCGAAACGGATACGCTGCTGAAGAAGCTGCAGCAGTCTCCGAAAGCCGAACTGATGATCGTGTCGGGCGGCACGTCCCGGGGCGATCCGTGCGAAGCCTTTGCGTATCACGGCTTCAATGGCCTGGAGAGCGGTGTGGTCGACGCGATCTCCGCGTGGATGCTTGCACGCTGAACGTGCGCGCCGCGCAGCGAAGTCGCGGTTGCCCCTCGCGATCCTTCGCCGAAGCTCAGCCTGCAAGCATCGCCGACCGGCCTTCCGCGTACGCGTTGCGCATCACCGACAAGGCGCACCGTCGCACGTTGCCCGCGCGGCGTTTGCTTACTTGCTCGCCGCGTCCCCCTGCTTCTTCTGCCACTTCGCCGGCAGCCGCCAGTTCCCGCTACGCCGCAACCCGTCGACGAACTTCGCGCGCTCGTCCGGCGTCAGCGTCGCCGCGAAATCGACGACGCGGCGCTCGACCTGCGCACGCAGCGCCGTATCGGCCGCACGCGTCCGATCGAGCGCCGCGTCGATCGCCGTGCGATCGAGTTGCGGCGCGGCCAGCAGGTCCAGCACGGTGATCCGGTCGTCGCGCCCTTCCCGCGCGAAATCGCGGCCGTCCTTGCGCGCCGCCTTCAGCGCCGCCACGAATTCCTGCTGGCGCGCGTCCGGCAATTCGTCCGCGGCGAAACGCAATGCGGTGCGCGACGCAGGTACGCCCGCCGCCCGCAGGTCGCGGTGCGTCGAAAACCACTGATACGCACCGCCGCCGATCGCGCCGAGCATGAATACGTTCAGCACGACCGAACCGACGAGGACGAATTTCCAGCCACGCTCACTCATTCATCACTCCAGTCCACGCTCGGCCCACCGAACGTCGTAGTCAGATAGCCCGGCTCATGCGCAGGCGGCACGCTGCCGAGCATCAGCATCGACACGGCCACCGCGCCCGCGAGCGCACCGGCCAGGCCCACGCCCGCGAATGCCGCGCCCGACCACCACACGGTGCCCCGCCGCCGCGCGCGCCGCGGGGCGGGCGCCGTCGCGACGATGCGCTCGACGAGCGCCGGCGCGGGCGGTGCGACCGTATCGTTGGCGAGCCACGCATCCAGTTCGGCGGCATCGTCCAGCGCCGCCAATGCGTCGCCCGGATGCGCACGCGCCCATGCCTCGGCGGCCGCGCGCTCGCCGACCGGCCAGCGCCGCGCATCCGAGCCGTACGCGGCGACGATGGTGCGAAATCGTTCGGGTGTCATCGGATGTCCTCGCTAGGTGAGTCGCCCGCCAGTTGCGCGCGCAAGTTTCGCCGCGCACGTGCAAGCAGGCTTTCCAGCGCGTCGACGGTAATGCCCATCAGGTTGGCCGCCTCCACGTTCGACATTTCCTGATAGTACTGGAGCACGAGCGCTTCGCGCTGCCGCGCCGGCAACGCCGCGAGCGCCTGCCGCACGCGCGCGTCGCGCGAGCGGGTCTCCGCACGGGTGGCCGGCTCCGGTTGCGGATCGGGCACGTCGGGCAACACGTCGACCGGTTCCTCGCGGCGGCCGCGCAAGCGGTCGTAGCACAGATTCAGCACGACGCGATGCAGCCACGTGTCGAACCGTGCCTCGCCCTCGCGCCAGCCCGGCGCCTGTTTCCAGATCCGCAAGAACGTCTCCTGTGCGACGTCCTCGGCTTCCGTGCGGTCGCCGAGCATGCGCGTCGCGAGTGCGAGCAGTCGCGGCAGCTTGCGCGCGACGAGCATCCGCACGGCCGACGCGTCGCGCGTGCCGACCCGTGCGACCAGGGCCGCGTCCGGATCGCCGTCGCTCAACGCGGGGCGCTCCAGCGCATCGCGCGTCTGTGCCGCGGCGCGATCGCTGATGCGCCCGTCGGCAGACTGAAGCTCATCGTCGTGCTCTCCTTGCATGCGCCGCGCCATCACCCGGCCCCGCCACACTGGCGGTCGGGGATCGCCGCGCGCATCGCGCTCGGCCTCGGCAAGGTCCGTTTCATCGGCATCCGTTTCAGGCTGCATGGCGATCGGGTCGATCGGGTGCCGGCCGCCCGTTTGCGCGAGCGGCGGCCGGCGTGCTCAATATACGACGACCGGCGCGGGCCGGTAATAGGCCGGACGCGCCGGCACCACGACACAGCCGGCCAGCACGACAGCTGCGGCCGCGAGTATCACCACGGTTCGAAAAGGCATGGCTGCGCCTCATGACGTTGCGGGAAAGCGCCGCCGCGCCGGCATCGCGTGCCGTGCGGCGGCATGCGCATCAGGCCCAGTGCCCCGGCACCCAGCGCCAGGCCGGCCCGCGCGCGGCCCAATGGCCGGGCACCCAGTGGTAGCCGACGCGCACCACCTGCCAGTGGCCGGGAATCCAGACGTAGCGGCCCTGCCGCCAGTGCCAGTGTCCCTGATCCCAGACGTAGCCCGCGCGCGGCGCCGGCAGCACTTCGACGCGCGGCGGCGGCGGCGCGTAAGGCGCGACGATGACGGCCTGCGCGAAGGCCGCGGACGCAGCCAGTGCGGCCACGCATGCCAGGGCGAATCGCAATGAATTGGAAAGCTTCATGTAAGACTCCGAAGTAGCGGGTATCGACCGGAAGCGGCCGTTCATGCGTTAAACGGCGCGGGCGAACGGAATCCGTCGCGGTGTCTGCAAATAAATTTCGGCCGAACCTGACGCCCGTCGGCGCTGGTCGGATGCCGCGATCCACGCGTTCGTGGCCTGAGCCAACGCTTATGCGGAGTTGCCTTGCTGTCACAACCCGGCAAAACTGCCCTTCGACAATGTCTCGCACCGGGATCCCGCTCGTTTCCGGCTCTCGCACTGGTCACGCTCGCGCACGGCCAGGCGGTTCCACATCTCGCGTCTCCACCCACGAAAACACCGACCATGTCGAACCAGGACAACTCCCCGATCCAGCCGAACGAGCCGGCCGCGTCCGTCTCGCGTCGCGGCTTCCTGAAACTCGCCGGCGTATCCGGCCTCGCCACCGCCGCCGGTGGCCTCGCGGCAGCCAGGGCCGCCGCGTCGAACCCGGACGGCACGCCCGAACAGGTCCACCTGACGTGGGGCAACGATCCGGCCTCGGAAGTCGTGATCTCGTGGGCCTCGCTCGCGTCGGCCGTCAATCCGCGCGCGCGCATCGTCGCCGACGGCGAGCCGGCACGCACCGTGCACGGCGTCCAGCGCCTGTACACCGATGGCCTGAACGGCGAAACGGTATTCGCGTACCACGCACGCGTGCATGGGCTGAAGCCGAATACGCGCTACCGCTACGAGATCACGGCCGACAACGACAGCAACGCCGCGCAGCCGTTCTCCGCGAATTTCTCGACCGCGCCGCGCGGCCGCGCACCGTTCCGCTTCACGAGCTACGGCGATCTCGCGACGCCGAATGGCGCGTGGGTGCTGTCGTCGCCGCAGAGCCGCTTCGCGGTGCAGGCGGTCGAGCAGTTCCAGCCGCTGTTCCACCTGCTGAACGGCGACCTCTGCTACGCGAACCTGAACCCCGCGCACCAGCCCGAGGTATGGCGCGATTTCGGCAACAACAACCAGACGTCGGCCGCCAACCGTCCGTGGATGCCGTGCCCGGGCAATCACGAGATCGAGTTCAACAACGGCCCGCAGGGGCTCGACTCGTATCTCGCACGCTATACGCTGCCGGAGAACGGCACGCGCTTTCAGGGCCGCTGGTACAGCTTCCGCGTGAGCTCGGTGCTGTTCGTCTCGCTCGACGCCGACGATGTCGTGTACCAGGACGCCGCCGCGTTCGTCGGCGGCCCCGCACCGCTCGTGCCGGCCGCGAGCACGGGCCACCCGCCGATCGAACCCGGCACGTCGTTCTACGTGCGCGGCTACAGCAACGGCGAGCAGACGCGCTGGCTCGAACACACGCTGCGTCACGCCGCGCACGACGACGACATCGACTGGATCGTCGTGCAGATGCACCAGGACGCGCTCAGTTCGTCGAAGACGGGCAACGGTTCCGACAAGGGCATCCGCGAAGCGTGGCTGCCGCTGTTCGACCGCTACGGCGTCGACCTCGTGCTGTGCGGCCACGATCACGACTACGAGCGCAGCTACCCGGTGCGCGGCTGCAATCACCGCGCGGGTGTCGATGCGACGACCGGCGAAGTCGTCGAGACGCTGCAGCCGCGTCCGGTCGGCTCGAACGACCCGGACCGCACGAAGTTCGACACGAGTCACGGCACGATCCACCTGATCCTCGGCGGCGGCGGCACCAGCGCGCCGCTCGACGTGTACGGCGAGAACCCCGCGACCGGCTTTGCGCGGGCGAAGGTGTTCACGAAGCCGAACCGGCCGGTGCCCGGCACGGCGCCGAATACGTTCGTGCGCGCGCCGGCCGATGCGCTCGAGGATGCGATCTGGTCCGCGCGCCGCGATACGGGCACCGGTTACGGGATCGCGGTGTTCGACCACGACCCGGGCAAGCCGGGCGGTCACACGACGATCACGATGCGCTACTACCACGCGCCGGGCGCCGACCAGCACCCGACCGCCGACTACGAGCTGTTCGAGACGATCGAGCTGAGCAAGAAGCGCAACGAACGGTGATCGGGCAGGCGCCCGTTGCGGCGGGCGCCTGACGTAGTGCCGTTGCGGGACGGCGCGCGATGCCACGCGTTAGACTGCGCGCCTCGCCCGCCGGCCCATGAAGATGAGTTTCGAATACCGCATCCACACGACGCCGTCGACCGACGCATTCGATGCCATCGCGAATGCGTTGCGGCAAGCACACGACGACATCGATATCGATCCAGACCGGCGACAGCTTGAAGTCCGTGACGACACTGGCGGCTGGCCGCTGATCACCCTGTCGGCCGACGAAGACGGTTTCTTCCTGGTCACGACGCTCGGGCCGACGCGGCACGCGATGCTCGACTCGATCGGCAACGCGTTGTCGGCAATCGGCGCGGGTTGGCGCATCGACGACGCGTGACCGGTTGCCGCGTGACGCCCATACTCCCGGATCGGCCGCAAGCGCCGGGCCGATCACCGCCAACGCGGCGACCCGGTCTTCGTCACCCCGTTAAACTACGCGATTTCGTCGGCAGTGGCCGTCCCGCATGGCGAATGCGCGCGTGGCTCATGCTGGCAGACCCGAATCACCAGAAATCGAATTTGAATGTTGAAACAGGCAGGAAGCATGAAGCGCAAGAATAAGGCAACGCTCGCCGGGCTCGGCGCGGTGTTGTTGTGGGCCTCCGTGGTCGCCCTCGTTCGTGGCGTGAGCGAACGCCTCGGCGCGACCGGCGGCGCCGCGATGATCTATACGGTCGCATCCACGCTTCTGCTGTTCACGATCGGCTTCCCCGATCTCGGCAAATTCCCCAAAAAGTATCTGCTCTGGGGCGGGCTGCTGTTCGTCGCGTACGAGCTGTGCCTGTCGCTGTCGATCGGCTATGCCAGCAACGGCCGACAGGCGATCGAAGTCGCGATGGTCAACTATCTGTGGCCGAGCTTCACGCTGGTCGCGGCGATCGTGTTCAACAAGCAGCGCGCCAACCTGCTGGTCGTGCCCGGCGTCCTGTTGTCGATGCTCGGGATCTGCCGGGTGCTCGGCGGAGACCGGGGCCTCGACCCGGCCGGCATGCTGCACAACGTCGCGGACAATCCGCTGAGCTACGGCCTCGCATTCGTCGGCGCACTGATCTGGGCCGGCTATTGCACGGTGACGGCGCGCCTCGCCGACGGCAAGAACGGCGTCACGCCGTTCTTCATGCTGGTGGCGCTGGCGCTCTGGATCAAGTTCGCGATCGAAGGCGGCGGCGGCATGACGTTCAGCCTGCATGCGTTCATCTACGTCGTGCTCGCGGCATCGGCGCTGGGGTTCGGCTATGCGGCCTGGAACACCGGCATCATGCACGGCAACGTGACGGTGATCGTCGGCGCGTCGTACTTCACCCCGGTGCTCACCGCCCTGCTCGCCGCGACGCTGCTGCATGCGCCGCTGTCGATCGAATTCTGGCAAGGCGCATCGATGGTTTGCGGTGGATCGATCCTGTGCTGGCTCGCGACGCGCAGCCGGCGCCGTGAACGAGCCGCGCCCGTCCGGGTCGGCAACGAAGCGCAGGGCAACTGCCAGGGCTGACGACGCCGGGCGCGTTCGTCGCGCAGCAACTCGAACACCCCGGCGGTCCTGCAAACCGCCCGTCACTCGCGCTAGCGCTAACGCGACTCCAGTGCGATACGCACGGCCAGCCCGGCCAGCACCGTGCCCATCAACCAGCGCTGGGCCGACGCCCAGACCGGCCGCCCCGCCAGAAAGCCCGCGATGCCGCCTGCCATGCAGGCAATCAGCGCATTCACGCTGACGCTCACCGCGATCTGCACGCAGCCGAGCGCCAGCGATTGCGCGAGCACGCTGCCGTGCCCCGGCGAAATGAACTGCGGCAGCAGCGACAGATACATCACCGCGATCTTCGGATTCGCGAGGTTCGTGACGAAGCCCATCGTGAACAGCCTGGCACGGCTGTCGTGCGGCAACTGCCTGACCTGGAACGCCGAGCGGCCGCCCGGCTTCAGCGCCTGCCACGCCAGGTACGCCAGATAAAGCGCACCGGCAAAGCGCAACGCATCGTACGCAAACGGCACGGCCATCACCAGCGCGGTGATGCCCAGCGCCGCGCACACCATGTAGAACACGAACCCCAGCGCGACGCCGCCGAGCGACACCAGCCCGGCACGGCGGCCCTGGCAGATCGAACGCGACACCAGGTAGATCATGTTCGGCCCGGGTGTCAGCACCATGCCGAGCGACACGAGTCCGAAAGCAAGCAAAGTGGGCAAGGCCGGCACGGCGATCTCCTTCGGGACGAAGCGGTCAGGGGCGAGTTCGAACAATGTATTGCATCTCGATGCTTATCGGCATGAATAAACTTCAAGTCGCCCATGAGCGCTGTTCATCGCTGAAGCGGCTCGTTACCGGGCCTTTGTCGCGCGCGTGTTCACCGCCTTCGCCCCCTTCGCGCGTTGCGCGTCGACGAGCCGCACGAACGCGTCCGTGACCGCGTTGCCGGCCGTATTCCACGACAACCGCACCGAGCGATGCAGCCTCGGCGACAACTCCAGCACGCGGCCGCCGAACGGCGTGTACGTGAGCGTGATGCGCGGCACGATCGACACGCCCATGCCGGCTTCCGCCATCGACAGGATGGTGCGCATCTCGACCACGTTGAACGCGGCACGCAGCGGTGCGCCGCTGCGCGCGAAGTAATCCGCGATCACCGGCCCGCACCCTGCCTTCGAGAAGATGAACGGCGCCGCGGACAACTGCTTCGCCGACACGCGCTTGCGGCCGGCGAACATGCCGTCCGCCGCCACCGCGACGAAATCCTCGTCGAGCAGCGGCAGATTGTGTGCGAACGTCTTCGTGCCGGCCACCACGCCGATATCGGCCGTACCGTCGTCGATCCACCCTTCGACTTCGCTGTCCGTGCCTTCGAGCAGCACCGCCGACACGCCCTGGTGCATTTCCTTCAACGCCTCGAGCGCGGGCACGACGAACGCCAGCGACACGCTCGGCAACGACGCGACCACCAGCTTCCCTTCCAGCTTGCCGCGCGACAGGCTGAACTGCTGGCGCAGCAGCTGCGCTTCCCGCACCACGTTCTGGATGGACGGCCACAGGCGTTCGCCCGCCGCCGTCAGGACGACCGGCTGCCGGTCGCGCCACAGCAGCTTGACCTCCGTGAGCTCTTCCAGCTCGGTCAATGCATGACTGATCGCGGATTGACTGCGGCTCAACCGGTCGGCCGCAGCCGTGAGCGAGCCGAGTTCGACCACGGCCGCCAGGGCCTGCAACTGGGCAAGCGTCATCGACACCTCCTTGCTCAACGATATGAATCCGGCACATGAGACGACAAACTGTCATGAATTATATTGAACAGCGAAAATGATCATGTCGATGCGCCGCATGACGCGCCACGGCCAGTGCCGAATGTCCTTCGCAACGCTCAGGTAAGATGCACCGTCGAACCGCCTGTCGATTGCCTGCGACTCCTGCCGCACCATGGCGCGGCGCCAAGCGATCGACGTCCGGTTCAAGCCGATCCAGAACAAATGCGTGCAAGACACACGCGACCGCCACGTGCGCCATCGACAGCGCTCGCTGCCGGATATGCCGCGACATGCCATTTCATGATGCATTTCAATCTGACTGAAGGGGTGCTGGTCTCCAGCCTGCAGGGGCTCAGCGCGTTCGATCTGGCCGGCATCGCCATCGCGCTGCTGCTGGGCGGCATGGCCAAGGGGATCACCGGCATCGGCGTGCCGCTGATCGCGATGCCGATACTCAGCCAGTTCCTGCCGATCCGGCATGCGGTGCTGCTGCTGTCGATGCCGATCATCCTCGGCAACATTCCGCAGGCGCTGGAAGGCGGCCAGTTGCTGGCGACGGCACGCAAGATCGCCGCGCCGATCGCGGGCACCGTGATCGGCAATATCGTCGGCGTGGCGATCCTGCTGTCGCTCAATCCGGGGCACGCGCAGGCGGCATCCGGCGCGCTGCTGATCGTCGCCGCGGCGCTGATGCTCGCCGCGCCGAAACTCAGCCTGCCGGACGCCTGGCAGAAGCCCGTCGGCTTCGCACTCGGCTTCGGTGCGGCGCTGATGGAAAGCATCGCGTCGGTTCCCGGCCCGCTGCTCGCCACCTACCTGATCTCGTCCGGCGCGACCGGGCGCGTCTTCACGAAGCAGATCGCGATCATCCTCGTGGTATCGATCGTCACGCTGATCACGACGTTCAGCGGCGCCGCGCACGCGAGCGGCGCCGACCTCGCGATCTCGGCAGCGGCGAGCCTGCCGGCCATTGCCGGCATGTGGCTCGTCCGCCCGCTGCGGGACAAGATGTCGCCCCGCCTCTTCAGGATGGTCGTGCTGCTGTTCGTGCTCGTCGCGGCATCGCAGATGATCTGGAAATCGGGTGTGTTCCGGCATGGCGGATCGCACGTGACCCGGATGAACAACGCGCACGCGGGCAATAACCAGGAGATGGCGCAAAGCCATCGATCGCGCATGCGTTCTGAAAGCTGCGAAGCGTAGTATTCGCGGACCCGGCGTATCGCTCCGCCCGACGGGCCGAACGATACGTCACCGACGTTGCTGCTCGCTCGCTGATGCCCGCATCGGCGCTGCCACGCTTTCAGAGGCATGACATGGAAACCTACGTACTGCTCGGCTGCGGATTAGGCCTCGGCCTGTTGATCGCCGTCTGGGGCATCTCGCAACTCAAGTAACGCTTGCACGCCCCGTCCACGCGCAAGCCATCCGTAGGGTGACGGACGGGAAAATGTAGTTCGCATCCGCATTCGTCACCCGACTACTTCGCAGTCCGATTCAGCGACCAGACAGCGTCAGCTACCCGAGTCCGTTTCCACTCGAAAGCAAACGTGAACGCGCGGCCTCGAAGCGCGTGCACTCGGCCTTGAGCCAAGTCGAAAACGCCTCGGTTCGCGGATCGTCGGGATGGCGAGACAACAGCATGTAGCGCGCCGGCGCACGCACGTGCCTGCCGAAGACATCCACGAGCCGCCCGCTCGCAATCTCGTCATGCACGAGCGCGGCACGCCCCATCGCGACACCCTGATGGTTCAGCGCGGCCGTGATCGCCAGGCTGGAGAAGTTGAACTGCGGGCCGTCAAGGTGCGCCGTCCACGCCGGACGGACTTCCTCCAGCCATGTGCGCCACTCCACGAACTCGGGCGCGCCGCCCCACGGCGCGGCGTCGTGCAGCAGGACGACGCCGTCGAGCGATTCACCGCGGGCAAAAGCAGGATGCTGCGCCAGATACGCCGGCGTGGCGACCGGGAACAGGATCTCGTCGAGGACGGCCTCGGCATGCAGCCGATCGTATTGCACCGGGTCGTAGCGCACGGCCACATCGATGTCGTCGGCCTCCATGGCCTGACGATCCAGCACCTGAAACTCGGCTTTCACGCGAACCGGCACGTCCGGCTGTTGCCGGTGAAATTCGGACAGGCGCGGCATCAACCACTGCAGCGCGAGCGACGGCAGGCAGCTGACCTGCAGCGGCGCATCCGGCATGCCGAGCGCCTGAAGCGTGCGATTGATGTCGACGAACGCGCTCGACATCGTCCCGAGCAGGATCCCGCCCTTCTCGGTCAGCTTCAGCCCGCGCGCCTGGCGCACGAACAGCGGATAGCCGAGCCGGTCCTCCAGGTTCCTGATCTGCTGGCTCACTGCGCTTTGCGTCAGGTTGAACGCCTGTGCCGTCTTCGTGAAGCTCAGCAACCGGCCGGCCGTTTCAAAGCAGAGCAAAGCACCCAGGATCGAACCATCGAGTCGCATAGATATCAGTCAGGCTAATGGATTCATTAGAAATCGGCGCTTTCGCGCCGGCTTCCCGGATCGTAGCATTTCGGCCATGCCTCTCGTTTATCCAGCGCAGGACCGATCCATGACCATCACGCTCCAACCCGCCGATCTATTAGCCAGACTGCAATCCCGTCACCCCCTGCTGTGGTTGAACCATCATGCCGGCAGCCCGTTGCCGCACGACGCGCCGGGGCTCGGCGCCATTGCGATGGCCGAAGCGCGGCTGGCGCGCTGCGAACCGCTGATGGCCGAACTGTTTCCCGAACTCGCGGCGAGCGCGGGAAAAATCGAGTCGCCGCTGATGCCGGCAGACACGCTGCAGCGCATGCTGTCGCTCCCGGCAGACGCACACGGCGCGTGGTTCATCAAGCGCGACGACGCGTTGCCGATCGCCGGTTCGATCAAGGCGCGCGGCGGCTTTCATGAAGTGCTCGCGCTCGCGGAGTCGATCGCGATCGAGCACGCGTTGCTCGACCCCGCGGGCGACCGGCAGATCCTGGCATCGGCCGCCGCTCGAGAACTGTTTGCCGCGCACACCGTCATCGTCGGCAGCACCGGCAATCTCGGCCTGAGCATCGGCGTGATGGCCGCCGCGCTGGGGTTCGAATCGGTCGTGCACATGTCGACCGACGCGAAGCCATGGAAGAAGGCGCGCCTGAGAAAGCGCGGCGTTCGCGTGATCGAGCATGACGGCGACTATGCGCAAGCCGTCGCGGCCGGACGCGCGCAGGCACGCGATCAGCCGCGCAGCCACTTCGTCGACGACGAAGGCTCGCTGATGCTGTTCCTGGGCTACGCGGCCGGCGCCCGCCATCTCGCCGCGCAGCTCGCCGAGGCGGGTCGCCGCGTGGACGCGACGCATCCGCTCTTCGTTCATGTCCCGTGTGGGGTGGGCGGCGCACCGGGCGGCATCGCGTATGGCCTCAAGGCGCTGTTCGGCGAGCACGTGCATTGCTTCTTCGCCGAGCCCGTCGCGTCGCCGTGCATGCTCGTCCAACTGGCCGCCGGCCCCGGGAAGCCCGTGTCCGTCTACGACGTGGGGCTCGACAACCGGACCGAGGCCGACGGCCTCGCCGTCGCACAGGCATCGCACCTCGTCGGTCCGCTGATGGCGTCGCTGCTGTCGGGTGTGTTCACCGTCAGCGACGCGCAGCTCTACGCCCAGTTGCTCGCGGTTCAGCGCGCGACCGGCGTGGAACTCGAACCGTCGGCCGCCGCTGCCGTCAGCGGCCCCGGGTGGCTGACGGCGTCCCCGGCCGGCCGCGACTACGTGCATCGCCACGCGATCGACCTGCGCCGGTCGACGCAAGTCATCTGGGCGACCGGCGGCTCGCTCGTGCCGCCGGAAGAGCACCGACGCTTCCAGTCGCGTGCGAAAGCGCTCGCCGGTGCCGCAGCCAACACGTGACGCATCGGGGCAAGCGTTCAGCCCCGCTTCCGAAGACGCGTTAGACTGTCCCGATGGAACAATGCCGTTATTGCCAGAGAATCCGCGATGAATGGGATTGCCACGGTGACGAATGCCGCCGGGCAATCGCCAAGGCGCTGCGCCGGCAGCGCGCGGGCCTGCCCATGGTGCCCGATCGCATCCGCAACGAACTGCCGTCCGGCGCGCCGACCCAGCAGGTGATCGCCGTGCTGTCGCGCCAGCGCCTGCGCGCGCGCCGCGGCAACGAGGAACGCCGGGAGCGCAAGGAAATCGACGACGACGTCTGATCCGGCCGCGCCGCAGTTCGCCCACCGCTTCTCCACCCGCGCCTTTCCCGCCGCGCACCCGTGCGGGCGTGCCGTCCGCGCCATGCGCATCCGCCTCCTCTCCCTTGCAAATCCGGCAACGTCGATTAGGGACGGAAGGCATTTATCTCGAAATTATTGTCCCGGCTGCAACGATCTTTCGCCAAAACTCACGTTTACCCTAGGTCGACCGGCGCCTACGATGTAATCAACCGCTTACGACATGGTGTCGAACGCGGAAAGCCAAAAACATCGGAGGTCATCATGAAATCGCTCGTTTCCGCAGTCGTTGCCGCTGTCGCCCTGTCCGCCTCGTTCGGCGCCTTCGCCCAAAGCACCGTGACCCGCGCTCAAGTGCGCAACGAACTGGTCCAGCTCGAAAGCGCCGGCTACAAGCCGAGCCAGTCGAGCCCGTATTACCCGGCCGACATCCAGGCCGCGCAAGCCCGCGTGCAGGGGGCCGACAACAGCGGCTACGGTGCGCAACCGGCCGCGACCGTCCAGGGTGGCGCACCGGCCGTCAAGGTGCAAAACGCGCGCGACTCGGTCTACTTCGGCCACTAAGCAAGCCTGCCGCTGCGCGCCTTCGCGCGCAGTCCGTATCCGCCACGAGCCCGTCTTGCGACGGGCTCGTGGCGTTTGCAACGCGCGGATCGGCGGCGGCCGTTACCGGCCGCCGCTCGACGCGACCCGGCCGGTCGCTTCGTCCGTCCCGCTGCTGGCGCCACTCCCGTTGCCCAGCAGTTCCTGATAGCGCACGAATGCGCGCTGCGAGGACGCCTTCGCCGCGTACATCGCCGCATCGGCCTTGACGAGCAGTTCCTCGGCCGACGCGCCGTCAGCCGGAAACTCGCTGACGCCGATACTCGCGCCGACCGCCACGCGCCGGTCGCCGAATTCCAGTTCCTCGTCCATCACGAGCTGGATGCGCGACGCGACCTCGCCGATCACCGCCGGCGAGCCCACGTCCGTAACCAGCACGATGAATTCGTCACCGCCGAGCCGCGCGACCATGTCGCCGCGACGCAGCACGAGGCTCAGCCGCTTGGCGACCGCGACGAGCGTGCGGTCGCCGGCCGAGTGTCCGTGCTGGTCGTTGATCTGCTTGAAGCGGTCGAGGTCGACGAACATCACGGCCAGCCCTTCGTGCATCGCCGCCGCACGCCGGATCGCGGCATCGAGATGCTCCATGAACAGCAGGCGATTCGGCAGCTCGGTCAGCGCATCGTGTCCGGCAAGGTGCGTGAGCTCCAGCTGCTTCGCTCGCAACATCGCGACCTGCGTGCGGATCTCGACACGCATGCTGTCGAAACAGCGCGCGAGCACGCCGATCTCGTCGGCACGCCCGACCGGCAACTGCTCGGTGGCCGGATCGTCGAACACGTGCGTCGCGGCGCGCGCGAGCGTCTGCAGCGGCCGCGTGATCGCACGCGCGAACAGGATCGCGAGGATCACCGCCATCAAGCTCGACACGAGCACCATCCGGACGATCCGCTCGCCGAGCATGCCCGCCGGCGACAACACGTCCGACAGCGGGCGCCCCATTCCGAGCACGACGAAGCGGTTGCCCTCGTCGTGCCCGAACGGCGTGCGCACGAACGCGAACATCTGCCCCGGCGCCGCGACGGGGTCGGCCAGCCCATTGAGGGTAACGTTAGTACGCGCGCTGTCGAACAGCGCACGCGTGACGGCGAAGCGGTCCTGCATCAACACGCGCCGGCCGCGATCGAAGCCGAACGTCTGCGCCGGATCGGGATGCACGAGGAAATCGCCCCACTCGTTCGCGAGGTACACCGCGTAGTCTTCCGGCAGATCACGTTCGAGCCGGTCGAACACGCGCGACAGCTCGACGTCGACAACGAGCGCCCCAACCGTCTGGCCCGACGCGTCGACGACCGGCGTGCCCACGCGCAGGATCGGCAGCCCTTCGGCCGCGTGCGACCCCGTCTCGTGGTTGATCACGATCGGCGACAGGTAGACATGGCCGGGCGCCGTTGCCAGCGTATCGAATACGTAGGAAAACTGACCTTTCTCCTGGAGCGCGCTGTCCGGCAGCACCACGATGCCATGCGCATCGCGATCGACGCGGATGCGTTCGAGTCCGAAATCCCCGCGCGCGATCAGGCGGATCTGCAGGTACTCCGGGTGATTTCTCATGAAGCTGTAGAACACCTGCTCGAGCCGCGCGCGTGGCGCGCCATCCCGGTTGTCGCCGCTCGAGACCCGTGCGCACGACGGCAACTGCGCGAGCACGAGCGCATCGTCCGAGACGTCGGACAGCACCGTGGTGAAGCGCTGCCCGAGCAGTTGCGTCGACATCAGCAGGCTGTGCTGCGCTTCCTGTACAAGCATCGCGCGGTTCGCGCGATACGCGTAATAGCCGGTCGTGCCGGACGCGATCACGCCGATGCAGGCGAACAGCACCGACAGTTTCGACGTGAGCCCGAGCCGGATCATTTTCCGAACCGCTCCGGCCGGTCGCCCGACACGATGCGGTTCCACAGCGATTCGCGCCGCGCGATGTCCTCCACGGGCTGGAGCCAGACGAGATGCTGGTGCCCGGTGTCGAGGCCCGGCGGTGGTGCGAGCGTGTTCGCGAGGCCCTGGCGCTCGGTCAGCAGCGCGCCGATCGCCGGCTCGAGCATGTAATTGATCCACGCGAACGCGAGCTCCGGATGTTGCGCGCCGCGCGTGACGGCCCAGCAGTCGAGCCACGCGAGCGCGCCCTCATCCGGGATCACGTAGCCGACGTCCGCGCCGGCACGTCGCAGCAGTTCGACCTGTTGCGTGCCGTAGTTGCCGAACATCAGTGCCGCGCGATGCCGGACGAACAACGCGGTCGCCTCTTCCGGAAGCGTGTAGTACGTCAGCAGGTTGCGGCGCAGGTCGATCAGCTTGTGCGTGACGGCGAGCGTCTGCGCGGGCGACAAGCGGAATGGATCGGGATAGCCGAGCGCCAGCGCCGTGAACGAAAAATTGTGCTGCGCGCTGTTGAAGTCGAGCACCTTGCCGCGGTAGCGCGGATTCCACAGCTCCCGCATCGAGTGCGGCGCGGCCGGCACCTGCTTGCGGTCGTAGATCAGCCCCATCGACGAATACGTGAACGGAATCGCATACGTGGCGCCCGCTTCGACGAGCCCGTCGATCGCCGCGAGTTGCTGGAAGTTCGGCAACTGCCGCCGCCGGTTCGGAATGCGCGACAGGTCGATCGGCGCGAGCAGGCGTTCGTGCGCATAGCGCTGGATCTCGGCCGTATTCGCGGCCAGTACGTCGTACGGCGGTGGCGCCGCGCTGCGCATGCGCGTCCACAGTGCTTCGTCGGAATCGACGAACGTCACTTCGACGCGCGCGTGAAATTGCGCCTCGAACGCACTGACGACATCGTCGTCCGCATAGCCGGGCCATGCGAGCACACGCAGCACGTTGTCGTTGACGGTTTCGGGAGAAGCGGCGAACGCCGGGGGAAGCACCGAGGCAAGTAAGCCCGCCGTCAAAATGACAAGCAGCCGGCGAGCGGCAATACGTACGCATGTACGCCTGCCTATTCCCCTGATCAATTGGACCCCGTGTGAATCGCCCGGCTGCATTCGACTGTCCTTTTTCGAGTCGATGCGATATCCCGCAACGAGACCATAAAACCTGCGGTCGCGCAATCGGAAGAAGCCGTACAAGGGGGACGCGCGCGCCGTTGCTCACCGCCGTATGACGGTAACGTTACGCCGGCCTGACTGCTCCGACGGAACGAGCGTCAGCGCCACGCCTGCGTGAATTCCGCGATCACGCGCGACAGGTGCGCACGCATCGCGTCGCGTGCCGCAGTGGCGTCGCGCGCCATGATCGCGGCGAAGATCCGCTGGTGATCTTCCTGCGACGCCTCGCGCAGCGCGGTCGAATGAAAATGCTCCTCGATCTTGTCCCACAGCGGATCGCTGCGCGCACAGTCCCACATCGCGGTGACCATGTGCAGCAGCACCGTGTTGCCGGTCGATTCCGCGATACGCAGGTGGAACTGGCGATCGGCCGCGTCGTACGCGACCTTGTCGTCCATCTGCTCGCGCATCGTCGTCAGCGAGAAAAACAGCCGGTCGAGATCCGCATCCTTGCGTTCGGTCGCCGCGAGCGCCGCGACTTCCGCCTCGATCAGCCCGCGTGCGCGCAGCGTCTCGATCGGCCCCGGGCCGCGCGGCACCTCGAACGTCACCGGCCGTGCGGCGTCGGCAGTCGATACATAGATGCCCGAACCGATCCGCACCTCGACGATCCCCTGCACCTCGAGCGCGATGATCGCCTCGCGCACCTGCGTGCGGCTCACGCCGAACTGGTCGGCCAGGCTGCGCTCGGACGGCAGCCGCGCGCCGGCCTCGAACGCGCCGGCGGCCACCATCGCGTGAATCTGTCGCGCAAGGCCGATATAGGAGCGGTCCGCGGCATCGGTATCGCGGCTGGCTGGCAGGCTGGAAAGATCGGTCATCGAAAGGCTCGCAACAGGCTGGCCGGCGCCGTCGCGGCGCCGGATCGCCAAAATGGTACACCAATTCCGGGCAGCCTCCGGTTCGGCATGGTGGCCGGTGTGCCGCAGGCCTTTCCTGTGATGCCCTGACAACCGGTTTCCATTCCGATAACTGGTAAACCACTATCCCACGTAACTGGCATACCAATCATAATCCGCACACCGGAGACGGGGCCGGCACGCTGCCGCCCGTCCGTCCGATGCCTCAACCGCCCGCCAGGAGCCGCTCCAGTGAAGATGTCTTTCCGTTGGTACGGCGAGTCCGATCCGGTCTCGCTGCAATACATCCGCCAGATCCCGGGCGTCACGCACATCGTGTCCGCGATCTACGACGAACCGGTGGGCGAAGTCTGGCCCGCGCACAAGATCGACGCGCTGAAGGCGACGATCGAGCGCGCCGGCCTGCAGTTCGAAGTCGTCGAGTCGGTACCGGTCCACGAGGACATCAAGCTCGGCAAGCCGGGCCGCGACCGCCTGATCGACCACTACCGTCAGACGATTCGCCATCTCGGCGCGGCCGGCGTGCGCGTCATTTGCTACAACTTCATGCCCGTGTTCGACTGGACGCGCACCGAGCTGTCGAAGACGCTCGACGACGGCTCGACCTGCCTCGCGTTCAGCACCGACGCGGTCGACCGGATCGATCCGGATGACGGCATCGCGCTGCCGGGCTGGGATTCGAGCTACCGGCCCGAACAGTTGAAGGCACTGCTCGCCGAGTATCGCGACGTCGACGAAGCGGCGCTGTGGGCGAATCTCGAATACTTCCTGAAGGCGATCATCCCCGCGGCCGAGGAAGCCGGCGTGAAGATGGCGATCCATCCCGACGATCCGCCGCGCCCGATCTTCGGGCTGCCGCGCATCGTGAAGAACCGCGACGATCTCGCGCGGATCGTGCGCATCGTCGACACGCCCGCGAACGGGCTGACGCTGTGCTCGGGCTCGCTCGGCGCGGGTCCGCAGAACGATGTCGAGGCACTCGTTCGCGAATTCGGCGCGATGGGCCGCATCCACTTCGCGCACATCCGCAACGTGAAGGTCGACGCGAACGGCGATTTCGAGGAAACCGCCCACCTGTCGAGCTGCGGCTCGCTCGACATCGCCGCGATCGTGAAGGCGTACCACGACACCGGCTTCACCGGCTACGTGCGCCCCGACCACGGCCGCATGATCTGGGGCGAGACGGGCAAGCCCGGCTACGGCCTCTACGACCGCGCGCTCGGCGCGGTCTACCTGAACGGCCTGTGGGAAGCGCTCGCGAAGTTCGACCGTACGCCGTCGCACGCCACGCGATAACCCGCCCATCGAGGCCGCCGGCGCTGCGGATCGCCGGCGGCCCGTCACGACATTCCGCGCGGAGACACCGCATGCCACGCATCCGATGGGCCATGATCCTCATGTGCTTCCTGGCCAACGTCATCAACTTCATCGACCGCGCGAACCTCGCGATCGCGGCGCCCAGCATCCGCGCCGACCTCGGCCTCGACGCGGTCGGCATGGGGCTGGTGCTGAGCGCATTCTTCTGGACCTACGCGTTCCTGCAACTGCCGGCAGGCTGGTTCATCGACAAGGTCGGCGTGCGCGTGAGCCTCGCGCTCGCCGTCGGCTGGTGGTCGATGTTCACCGTCGCGACGGGCGCCGCGCGCGGCCTTACGCAGCTCGTCGGCGTGCGGCTGATGCTCGGCGTCGGCGAAGCGGCCGCGATCCCGTCGTTCGCGAAGGTCGCGTTCAACTGGTTCCCGCGCAGCGAACGCGGGCTGGCGAGCAGCATCTTCGACAGCGGCTCGCGCGTCGGCTCCGCGCTGTCGCTGCCGCTCGTCGCGTGGCTGATCTCGATCGTCGGCTGGCGCGGGTCGTTCGTGATCACCGGCGGCATCGGCATCGTGTGGGCACTGGCGTGGTGGTTCATCTATCGCGACCCGGAACGCTATCGCGCGATCGCGCCCGACGCCGTCGATGCACTGCTCGCGCAGCGCGGCGCACCGACCGTTGCGGCCGCAACCGACGGCCCGAAGGTGTCGTGGCTCGACCTGTTCCGCTACCGCACCGTGTGGGGCATGATGATCGGCCTGTTCTGCCTGAACTTCGCGATCTACTTCTTCATCACGTGGTTCCCGAGCTACCTGCTGCAGTCGCGCGGCTTCTCGCTCGCGTCGCTCGGCACGTGGGGCATGCTGCCCGCGCTGCTCGCGATTCCCGGCGGCTGGCTCGGCGGCTACGTGTCGGACAGCCTGTTCCGCCGCGGCTGGAGCGCGACCGCCGCGCGCAAGACCTGCCTCGTGCTCGGCATGCTGCTGTCTTCGTCGATCGCGCTGTCGGCCGTCGTCGAGAACGTGTGGGCCTGCCTCGGCCTGTTCGCGCTGGCTTATGCGAGCCTGTCGTTCGCGGGCGCCAACGTGTGGACGCTCGTCGGCGAAGTCGCGCCGACGCCCGCGCATGTCGCATCGCTCGGCGGCATCCAGAACTTCGCGGGCAATCTCGCGGGGATCTTCATCACGACGTTCACGGGCGTGATGCTGTCGATCACGAAGGGCTCGTTCGTCGTGCCGCTCGCGGTGGCCGGTGTGTTGTGCGTCGTCGGTGCACTGTCGTACCTGTTCATCGTCGGCAAGGTCGAGCCGTTGCCGCCGCTGCGCGGCGGTGCAAACCCGCAGAACGTCGAGCCGAACGCGGCCTGACGCAGCCGGAAAGCGCGGCCGCCTCGCCTGCGCTTTCCTTTTCGGGCCGCGCATCGGACAATGAGCCGCGCCCGCCGGCGCGGCGCCACTCCGGCCCGTGCGTGGCGACGGCGCGCGCCACCCTCGCCGATGAAACGCTACGAAACCCTCGCCCACACGATCGCCGACGACATCCGCAACGGCAACCTCGCCGTCGGCACGCGCCTGCCGTCGCTGCGGCAGATCATCGCGCAGCACGGCGTGAGCCAGTCGACGGTGTTTCGCGCGTACTACCTGCTCGAGCAGTGGGGGCTGATCCGCGCGCGCGAACGCTCGGGCTACTACGTCGCGCCGGGCGCCACGCCGGCGGCAAGCCCGGCCGCCAGGCGCCGGGCAAGCCGTGCCGGCGCCACGCGCAAGGTCGACATCAGCAGCCTCGTGTTCTCCGTCCTCGACGCGGCCACGCAACCCGGCATCGTGCCGCTCGGCTCCGCGTTCCCGTCGCCGCAACTGTTTCCGCTGCCGCGTCTCGCGAAATCGCTCGCGCAGGCCACGCGACTCGTCAGCCCGTGGAGCACGGTCGTCGACCTGCCGCCCGGCAACGAGGCGCTGCGCCAGCAGATCGCGCGGCGCTATCTCGCGACGGGCATCTCGCAGCCGATCGACGAGATCGTCGTCACGAACGGCGCGCTCGAAGCGCTGAACCTGTGCCTGATGGCCGTCACGCGGCCCGGCGACGTCGTGGCCGTCGAAGCGCCCGGTTTCTATGCGGCGCTGCAGGCGATCGAGCGGCTCGACCTGCGCGCGGTCGAGATTCCCGTCGATCCGCGCACGGGCCTCGATCTCGACACGCTCGCGAACGCGCTCGACCGGCACGACATCCGCGCGTGCTGGTTCATGACGAACTTCCAGAATCCGACCGGCGTCACGCTGTCCGCCGAGAAAAAGCGCGCGCTCGTCGAGTTGCTCGCCGCGCGCGACGTGCCGCTGATCGAGGACGACGTGTACGGCGAACTGCACTTCGGCCCCGACTATCCGCTGCCCGCGCGTGCGTTCGATCGGCACGGCCTGGTGATGCATTGCAGCTCGTTCTCGAAGACGCTCGCGCCCGGCTACCGGATCGGCTGGGCCGCCGCCGGCCGGTTCGCGGAGAGGGTGCAGCGGCTCAAGCTGATGACGACGCTGTCGGCCAGCATTCCCGCGCAAGTCGGTATCGCGAACTATCTCGAGCACGGCGGTTACGATCGGCACCTGCGCAAGCTGCGCGGTGCGCTGCACACGCAGCTCGACCGGATGGACGACGCGCTGCGGCGCTGGTTGCCGGCCGGCGTCGAGTGGGTGCGGCCAGAAGGCGGCTATTTTCTGTGGCTCGCGTTTCCCGACGCGATCGACGCGATGGAGCTGCATCGCCAGGCAATCGCACGCGGGATCAGCTTCGCGCCGGGGCCGCTGTTTTCGGCCGCGCATGGCTTCGAACGTTGCGTGCGCGTGAACTTCGGCCATCCGTGGAGCCGCGACATCGAGCGCGCGATCCGCGTGCTCGGCGAGCTCGTCGCGCAGCCTTCCGTCCGCAAGGGCGGTTGAATCTCACCCGGTGCGCACCGCCTGCGTCACGGTGATGCGCGCAATCCGCACGCGGGTTACAGTGCTGATCCCGCCGCCGTTCACGATTGCCCATGAGTCAACTGCCCTACCTCGATCACGACGCGCTGTTGAAACTGACCGCTGAAGCCGCGCACATCACGCAGTCGTGCGTCTGCACGAAAACGCCGCTCGCGGGATGGACGACCCTGCCGCTGTCGCTGCAGGACGCGCAACTGACTGAAATCGCCACGCTCGCGCCGCCCGACGAGACGGAGCCGACCTACGCCGAATATCACCCGGCCGGCACACGCTACGCGTCGGACGACGCGCCGATCGCACTGCGCCATTTCCCGTACAACCGCTGCACCGTCAACCGCTGCCGCTCGTGCGGCCGCCTGTTCCTGCGCTACCAGGAAGGCGGCGGCTACTTCATCGACCAGCGCATCCGAGCGCTCGATCCGGCGCTCGTCGTCGACGCCCCCGCATAAACGCCCGCCACGGGCATGCACGCACGCATGCCCGGCCCGCGCCGGCGTCACGCCGGCCATCTGCTGCGCCCTTTTCGTTCCCATCTGCTGCTTGTCCCGCCCCATCGCGTTCCCTACGCTGTCTTCGGTTGCCTGACACCCGTCGCAACGTCTGTCCCGAGCCGCGCGCTCCGCGCCACGGCTCCTCTCGCGTATCACGTCATGTATCGATATACCGTTTTCGACCGGGCGCTCGTGCACAGCCGCGCCGCCCAGTTTCGCGACCAGCTCGAACGCTGGCAGCACGGCACGCTGAGCGAAGACGCATTCCGGCCGCTGCGCCTGCAGAACGGCTGGTATGTGCAGCGCCACGCGCCGATGCTGCGCGTGGCCGTCCCGTACGGCGAACTGTCGAGTGCGCAGCTGCGCGTGCTCGCGCGGATCGCGCGCGACTACGACGTGCCGGACGAGGCCACCTACCGCGCCGCAACCGACGCGCAGGCCTTGCTCGGCACGCTGCGGCTGCCGACCCGCAGCGCTCACTTCACGACACGCACCAACGTGCAGTTCAACTGGATTCCGCTCGACAAGGCCGCCGACGTGATGGACCTGCTCGCGACCGTCGACATGCACGGCATCCAGACGAGCGGCAACTGCATCCGCAATATCTCGTGCGACGAGCGCGCAGGCGTCGCGCCGGACGAGATCGCCGATCCGCGCCCGTTCGCCGAAGTGATGCGCCAGTGGACCACGCTGCACCCCGAGTTCGCATTCCTGCCGCGCAAGTTCAAGATCGCGATCACCGGCGCGACCGAAGATCGCGCGGCCACCGACTGGCACGACGTCGGGCTCAAGCTCGTGCACAACGATGCGGGCGAACTCGGCTTTCGCGTGAGCGTCGGCGGCGGGATGGGACGCACGCCGGTGATCGCGACGCTGCTGCGCGCGTTCCTGCCGTGGCAGCACGTGATGAACTACATCGAGGCGATCGTTCGCGTGTACAACCGCTACGGACGGCGCGACAACAAATACAAGGCGCGCATCAAGATCCTCGTGAAGACCGAGGGACAGCGCTATATCGACGACGTCGAGGAAGAGTTCCGCCAGATCGTCGATCACGACGGCGGGCTGCACACGATTGCCCAGGTCGAGTTGGACCGCGTCGCCGCATCGTTCGTCCCGCCGCGGCTCAAGCCGCGCACGGTCAGCCTGCGCGACGCGAACCTGCGCGTGTCCGCCCAGGCCGCACGCCATCCGGCCTTCGCGCGCTGGCTCGCACGCAATGTCGCCGACCACCGCGACCCGGCGCTGCGCATCGTCACGCTGTCGTTCAAGCGCCGCCTGCAGGCGCCGGGAGACGCGTCGCCCGACCAGCTCGACGCGCTCGCCGATCTCGCCGACCAGTTCTCGGCCGGCGAGGCGCGCGTCACCCACACGCAGAACGTCGTTCTGCCATGGGTGCACGTCGACGACCTGTTCCTGCTGTGGGAAAACGCGCGTGCGATCGGCCTGGCCAGCGCGAACGTCGGACTCCTGACGGACATGATCGCGTGCCCCGGCGGCGACTTCTGCGCGCTCGCGAATGCACGGTCGATCCCGATCGCCGATGCGATCGCCGAGCGCTTCCAGGATCTCGACATGCTGCACGACGTCGGCGACATCGACCTGCACATCAGCGGCTGCATCAACTCGTGCGGCCATCATCACAGCGGCCACCTCGGCATCCTCGGCGTCGACAAGGACGGCGCCGAGTGGTACCAGGTCACGCTCGGCGGATCGGACGGCTCGACCGCGAGCGGCCCCGCACGGCCGGGCAAGGTGATCGGCCCGTCGTTTTCGGCGGACGAGATCGTCGATGTCGTCGATGCGATCGTCAACGCGTATCTCGACGCGCGCATCGATGACGACGGCCGCAGCGAACGATTCATCGACACCGTCCGCCGCATCGGCACGGAACCCTTCAAGGCGGCCGCGAACGACGCGCGCCATCAGGTGGAGCAAGCATGAAGCAGGCGCATCCGACCACACGCATCCGGCTGCTGACGCCGGCCGAGCACGCCGGCGACACGCAGCGGAACGACGACGCGACGCTGACGATCGGCAACGAAGAGGAGCTGCCGCCGCTCGCCGAACACATCGCGCGGGCTGCGCGCATCGACCTGGCGTTTCCGTCGTTCACCGATGGGCGTGCGTACAGCCAGGCGTACCTGCTGCGCAAGCGCTACGGCTTCGCCGGCGACCTGCGCGCGACCGGCGAGGTGCTGGTCGACCAGCTGCTGCTGATGGAACGCACGGGATTCTCGAGCGCGGTGCTCGGCGACGGCACCGACATCGCTGCCGCGCGGCGCCAGCTCGACCGGTTCACGGGCTTCTACCAGCACGATGCGCGAACGGCAACGCCTGCCGGAAAATGAAACGGGCGGCCCGCAGGCCGCCCGTACGATGAACCGGATGCTGCCGGCCCGCGCCCGCCGCAAAGCGGGCGCCGGCGTTCAGCGCGCCGCGACCGGCTTGCCGAACGCGCCGAGGATCTTCTTCTCGAGCGCGATGTAGTCTCGGCCGAAGTGGTGATCGCCCTGCGTCTTGATCACGTCGGCGCCCGTATTCACGAGCGCCGGACACATCGTGTCCTTCTCTTCCGCGCCGTAGAAGCACTGCACGAGCTGCGGCGGCACCTTCGCGATTTCCGGCGCGACCTTCAGCGCCCTGTCGCTCGCGGGCATGCCGAGCCAGCCCGTCACGCGGATCTGGAAATCGGCAGCCGGCGCGAAGCCGAGCAGCGACATCACGGCGACCTTGTCGCGCAAATCGGCAGGCAGCCGGTTGTACGCGAACGGCATCACGTCCGCACCGAACGAGTAGCCGACCAGCGCCACGCGATTCGCATGCCAGCGCGCCATGTAGGTGCGCATCACCCGCGCGAGATCGCGGCTCACCTGCGCCGGCGGCTTCTCGCTCCAGAAATAGCGCAGGCTGTCGATGCCGACCACCGACACGCCGTCGCGCTGCAGCGCCTCGGCGATCGTCTTGTCGAGATCGCGCCAGCCGCCGTCACCCGAGATCACGATCGCGAGCTGGCCGTTGCCGCCCTTGGCCGGCAACTCGACGAGCGGCAGGTCCGACACGTCGAGTTCGTCGCCGCTGGTGGTGTCCCGCAGATGCGACGTGACGAGCGACACGAGCTTCGTGGAATCGCCCGTGGCCGCCGTTTCGACGAAGCCCGGCATCGCGCGGCGCACGATCGTCGGATCGGGCGGGCATGGCTTGAAGCGCGGATCGAGCTTGGCGGCCGGATCGACCGAGACGACACCGGCGATCGTGTTCTCCGGCGCCATCGACAGGATCTGCTTCGCGATCGCGCCCCCCTGGCCCACGCCCGCGACGATCGGCGTGAAATAGCGCGACGACTGTGCAAGGCGTTCGAGCTGGTGGCTGACCGCTTCGGCGTCGCCGTCGAGGTGGTGGCAGGCCTCCTGCTTCGCGGCGAGATTCATCGCATAACGCTCCGAATCGACACCGACCGTCATCGCACCGGCCTTCGCGAGCGCGTCGGCAGCCTGCTGGTCGGCCGCATTCCAGCCGGCCTCGCGCGAGAACAGCACGACGAAGCCACGCAGCGCCCCGCCGGGTTTGGTCACGGTCACGGGCCCGTAGCGGCCGCCCGATACGGTTTCGGCCTTCACTGCGGCTGGCTGCGTAGCGCACGCGGCGCCGGCCAGCATCATTCCCGCGCAGGCGGCTGCCGCCCGCGCGATTCCCTTCGTCAACATCATGAACGCCGACCTCCAGCCAGCAATGACAGATCCGCCAGCGTGACGAACACGCCGACCGTGCCCGAGGCCGCGAGGTAACGCGGCTCCCAGTGCGGTTCGAACTTGCTCTTGAATGCGCGCAAGCCGCGGAAGTTGTAGAAGCGGCCGCCGAAGCGCCAGACCATCAGGCCGATCCGGTGCAACGGCGACGGCATCTTCGCCGCCCCCATCCCCGAGAACGGTGCGATACCCAGGCTCAGCTTGCGGAAGCCCGCTTCCTTCAGATGCAGCGCGAGCTGCGTAAACAGATATTCCATCGCGTACGGCGACGCGTCCGGCAGATGGCGCATCACGCCGACCGTCGCCTCGGTGTTGAGGTCGGTCGTCATGAACGTGACGAACGCGATCGGCTTGTCGGCCTGCCGCACCAGCATCACCGACTGCGTCGCCAGATAGCCGTCGTGGAACGCGGCGACCGAGAAGCTCTTCTCGCGCGCGTCGCGGCTGTCGAGCCAGCCGTCCGAGATGTCGCGCAGCGCCGGCAGCGCGGCCGGCACGTCGCTCGGTGCGATCACTTCGACCGTCAGCGCGTCCTTGTCGCCGCGGCGCAGCGCGTAGCGCAGGTGTGACCGGTTCGACCCCTTCAGGTCGAAGCGGTCGAGCGCGATATGCGCTTCCTCGCCGAGCTTCATCAGCGTGAGCCCCGCGTCGAGATACAGCGGCAGCGCGTTCGCGCGCACCTGGTAGAACGCCGCACGGCCGCTATGCGCGTGCGCGAGCGCGATGAACTTGCTGATCAGCGCCGGCCACTCCTCGCGCGGCCCGACCGGGTCGTGCAGCGCGGCCCACGTGCGGCCGTTCTTCGCATACATCAGGAAGGCCTGGCGGGACTCCGAGAACAGGAACGACTTGTCGCCCATCAGCGCGAGGCCCGCATCGCTGCACTCCTGCGCGCGGATGATCCGTTCGGCATCCGACAGATCCTGCTCCGCAGGCTTCACGAAACGGCCGGGCGCCGGGCGCAGCAGTTGCCACAGCGCGAACAGCGCGACGAACACGCCAGCGGCGAGCGTCGCGCGCAGCGCCCGCGGCGCGCGCGCGTCGAACGAGAAATGCGACCACAGCTCGCGCGTGTACGGCACGTCGCGGAACGCGAAGAACAGCACCCACACGGCCAGCATCAGCACCATCGCCACCGACACGAACCAGCTCACCGTGAAGCGCTCGGCCAGCAGCGACGAATGGCGGTTGAAGCGGCGACGGCTGACGAGCAGCAGCACCAGCAGCGTGCCGAGCACGCCTGCCTCGACGAACGCGAGGCCCTTCGCCAGCGACAGCGCGAGGCTGGCGAGCGTCAACGCGAAAGTCATCCACCATGCGCCGTCGAGGCGGCGCAGCAACCCGCGCGCGACGAACAGCAGCGCCACGCCGAGCACGCTGCAGATCACCTGCGAGCCTTCGAGCACCCACAGCGGCACGAGGTGGCGCAGGATCGCGATCCGGTGCCAGAACGCGGGCGTCGCGCTCGAGATCACCAGCATCCCGCCGACCGCGAACGTCACGAGGCTCAGGAACACCGGCGCGAGCTGCGACACGCGCACGGCCTGCCGCGTCACGAGCCGGCGCCGCAGCGCACGGCCCTCGAAACCGGCCAGCAGGCCGGCCGACAGCACGAGCGGCACGCCGAAATAAATCGCGCGATACGCGATCAGCGCGGCCACCATCGCGTGCGGCGGCACTTCGCGGCCAAGCGTGAAGACCATCGCGGCTTCGAACACGCCGATCCCGCCCGGCGTATGGCCGATCATCCCGAGCAGCAACGCGGCGGCGTAAACCGTAATGAAGGTCGGGAAGCCGACCGGCGCGGCCGGCAGCAGCACCCAAAGCGTCAGGCCCGCCGCGACGACGTCGAGCACCGCATAGACGACCTGCGCGACGAGATCGCGCCGCGCCGGCACGTCGAACGACAGCCACTTGAAGCGCGTGACGACCGGGCGGGCGGTATTGCCGCACATCACGACCATCGCGGCCAGCACCACGAGCAGCGCGGCACCGGTCCACGTGAGCACGCCAGGCGCGACGTGCAGCATCGCGGCAAGCGCCTCCGGCACGCAGACCATGCCGATCGCCGTCATCCACACCATCGCGAGCGCCAGCGTGCCGCTCGTGAACACCGTCATCCGGCCGATCTGCGCGGGCGTGACACCCGATACGCCATACACGCGTGCGCGCACCGCGCCGCCCGTCAGCGCGCCGAAGCCGGTCGCGTTACCGAGCGCGGACCCGGCGATCGCGCCGATCCACAGAGCGACGCGCGGCACCTTAGCGGCGACATAGCGCAGGCCGACCGCGTCGCGGGCGACGAGTGCGAGATAGCTGAGGGCCGTCGCGGCCAGCGAAGCGCCCCACTCGCCGGCGGACATGTGACGCAGCTGGCGGATCACCGACCGGTAGTCGACGGATTCCGACAGGTGCTGGAAAACCACGATCAGCAGCAGGCCGATGCCGAGCGCGAGCAGCGGCGACAGCACGCGCTCGTTGCGGATCAGCGCCCGGGCACGGGCGATCACCGCCGCGGCACGGCCGGGCGAACCAGAGTGGCGGGAAGACATAAGTTGTTCAGTGGTGGTGCATAGCGTGTCGCGGCGCGGGTTGGCCGGGCGGCGACGTATCTGTGGTTGTTCTGCGTGGGCGGCCGGCCGAAGACGGGCTCGGAGGCGCCTGGGTCAGAACTTACGAGTATACGGAATTTATATTACAGAATCTTTCACGCCGGCTTTGTGCGGATTTGTGGTATCTCGTCCATCAAAATCGCATAAAGAGACAAGGCGTCCTGCAACGCAAGGTGCGCATCATACCGGGAACCAGGACGGTTTTTTCATGTGATGAATGACTTGTGATGCATTTGGGAAAAAATCGCCGGGCGCGCCCGCGCGGACAGGGACAAATACGCAACGCCGCGCGGCTTTTCGGGACGGGAGGCGCCGACCTCGGGCAAGCACCCCGCTTTCCGTCACTTCGCCCGCTCATGCGCCCCCAACCCGATCGCCTTGTAGTCGTACGTCGGATAGAACTCCGTCCGGTATGCGCCCCACGCCGTATCCTCGAGCACGCGATTGACCTCGCGCAGCCGCGACGCCGGCAGCCGCAGCACGACGATCTGCCCGATTCCCATCGTCACGGTCCAGCTCACGACTTCGACGCCCGGCGGCGGAAACGCCTTGTAGAACCCCTGCTTCGCGAGTTGCGCATTCAGCTCGGCGAGCGGGCGCGACTGGTCGTGCTTGAGGAAAACGGTCAGCAGCACCGCATTGTCGGGCGTCGCGGCAGCCGAGCCCGCCGGCACGGTCGAAGTCTGGCCGACGGCCGGGGCGCTGCAGATCGCAGCACCGGCCAACACTGCAGCAATGGCAAAGGTTCGAATCGGGAAATCCGGGCGTGCCTTCATGACGCAACTCCTTGGCTTCGTGGCTGGAGTCGCCATCATGCGCCGCCGGCCCCAATGCTGCAGTCGGCAGGCCGCTGCGCCTACGCGTCGTCCGCGCCTTCGCGCTCACGCAGCACGTCGATGAACGCCCGCAGCTTGGCCGGCACGTGCTTGCGATTGACGTAGTACAGCCACATCGGCGGGAGCCTGCGGCACGCGCCGGGCAGCACCTCGACGAGCGTGCCGTCGCGCAAGTCCTGCTCGATCCGCTCGCGCATGAACGCGAACGCGATACCGACACCCGCACGCGCCGCGTCGATCACCCCGTCGGCATCGTTCGTCACGAACACGCCGTCCGGATCGAGATCGACGTCGCGCTGCCCGTCGCGCAACAGCCATTTGTGCAGGCGCCCGCTCTCCGAGAACCGGAATCGGATACACGCATGCCGCTCGAGCCCGGCAATCGACGCCGGCACGCCATACCGCGCCAGATAGCCGGGCGACGCCACCAGCGCACACGTCAGCGCCGGCGCGATCCGCACGCCGATCATGCCCGGCTGCAACCTGTCGGCCAGGCGAATTCCCGCATCGAACCCGTCCTTCGCGATATCGACCAGCTCGTTTTCGTAGCGGATCTCGAGCCGGACTTTCGGATAGCGTTCGCGGAACGTGGCGAGCACCGGCGCGATCACGAGCGCTCGCGCCAGCGGTAACGCGGTCACGCGCAACAACCCGCTCGGCTCGCTGCGCGCATCCTTCAGTTCGTCGCGTGCCTGCATGACCTGCCGGTACGCGGGCTCGGTCTGCCGCCAGTAGCGCTGGCCGGCTTCCGTGAGGCTCACGCCGCGCGTGCTGCGGTTGAACAGCTTCACGTTCAGCTCGCCTTCGAGCTGGCCGATCGCCAGGCTGACGGCGGCCGGCGTCAGGCCGAGGGCAGCCGCGGCGCGGGTGAAGTTGCCGGCCGTCGCGACGGTCATGAACACGTGCAGCCCGGCCATTGGATCGCGTCTGCTCATCGTCTTCCCGTCATTAAAAAAACTTGAAACTCCTTCGAGCGGAATGCGGATTCTCCCATATACCGCCACCGCCTACACTGGCGCTGTCGTCCCACCGGAGCCTCGCATGGACCCGCTCACCGCCGCACTGCCGCTCACCGTCGCCCGCCGCACGATCGACGCGGCGCTGGCGCATGCCGCATCGCTGCAGGTCGCCGGCATCGCCGTCGCGATCGTCGATGCCGGCGCGAACCTGCTCGCGTTCGCGCGCACCGACGACTGCTTTCTCGGTGCGATCGATCTCGCGCAACGCAAGGCGCTGACGGCGATCCGCTTCCGCGCCTCGACCGGCGCACTCGGTGCGATGTCGGGCGATGGCCCGCTGCGCGGCATCGAGCACAGCCACGGCGGGCTCGTCACGTTCGGCGGCGGCGAACCACTCGTCGACAGCGACGGGCGCTGCGTCGGCGCGATCGGCGTCTCGGGCGGCAGCGTCGACGAAGACACCGCGATCGCGCAGCACTGCCGCGACCGCTTTCCGGCAACGTTCCACTTCACAAGGTAAGCACATGGCACAGAAACGCATCCTCATCACCGGCGCGGGCACCGGCTTCGGCCGCGAAGTCGCGTTGCGCCTCGCCGAACGCGGTCACGACGTGACGGCCGGCGTGCGCATCACCGCGGAAATCGACGCACTGACGGCTGCCGCCTCGCAGCGGGGCACCGTGCTGCGCGCGATCAAGCTCGACGTGACGTCGCCACACGACCGCGCCCGCGCGGCCGAACTCGACGTCGACGTGCTCGTGAACAATGCGGGCGTGGGCGAAGCCGGCGCGCTCGTCGACCTGCCGGTCGAGATCGTGCGCGAGCTGTTCGACGTCAACGTGTTCGGGCCGCTCGAACTCACGCAGCAGATCGCGCGCGGCATGCTCGCGCGCCGGCACGGCAAGATCGTGTTCGTGTCGTCGATCGCGGGCCTGATCACGGGGCCGTTCACCGGCGCCTACTGCGCGTCGAAGCACGCGGTCGAATCGGTGGCCGAGGCGATGCACGCGGAACTCGCGCCGCACGGGATCAAGGTCGCGGTGGTGAACCCCGGCCCGTACAGCACGGGCTTCAACGACCGGATGATGGAAACGACGCGACGCTGGCGCGATCCGGCCGTGCATACCGTGACGCCCGAGCGGCTGACGTTCCCGCTCGAACAGCACGACCCGGAGGAAATGATCGCGAAGATGGTCGACGTGATCGACAGCGACGGCGGCGCATTCCGCAATGTGCTGCCGGCATCGTCGGAAGCGTTCGTGCGCGCCGAACAGGCGCGTGCGTGGGAGCGGCAGCAGTAACCTGCCGGCGGAGCGGCGAGCGGCACGCCGCCGCTCGCGCGTTCAGTACACGTCGCGCATGTAGCGCCGCGCCTTCGAAAGCCGCGCGACGTAGTCGTTCGCGGCTTCGTCCGACATGCCGCCGTGCTCGGCAACGACCGCCTTCAGCGCCGCATCGACGTCCTTGGCCATCCGCGCGGCATCGCCGCACACGTAGAAGTGCGCGCCTTCCTCCAGCCATGCGAACAGCTCGGCGCCCTGCTCGCGCATCCGGTCCTGCACGTAGATCTTGTCGGCCTGATCGCGCGAGAACGCGAGGTCGAGCCGCGTCAGGAAGCCGCTGTCGTGCATCGCGCCCAGCTCGTCGCCGTAGTAGAAGTCGGTCTGCGCGTGCTGCTCGCCGAAGAACAGCCAGTTGCGCCCGCGCGCGCCGCGCGCCTGCCGCTCGTGCAGGAAGCCGCGAAACGGCGCGACGCCGGTACCCGGGCCGACCATTACGATCGGCACGTCGCCGTTCACCGGCGGCCGGAAATGCGCGGATTTCTGCACGAACACCGGCACGCGGCCGTCGTCCGCGCGATCGGCGAGGAACGTCGACGCCACCCCTTTGCGCGCGCGCCGGCCGTTGTGATAGCGCACGGCCGACACGGTCAGGTGGATCTCGCCCTCGTGCGCGCTCGGGCTCGACGCGATCGAATAGAGGCGCGGCTGCATGCGCTTGAGCATCCCGACCAGCTCCGTGCCCGACAGCTCGACCGGAAACTCGTGCAGCACGTCCGCGAGCTGCTGCCCCCACAGCCATTGCTTCAGGTCGCTCTTGCGGTCGTCGCCGAGCAGCGACTTCAGCGCGCCGTTCGCGCTGCGCGACGCGATGAACGCGAGCGTGTCGGGATGCGGGCGCGTGATGTCGAAGTGGCGTGCGAGCGCGTCGCCGAGGCGCACGTCGCCGACACCCGCGATCGACACCGGCGCATCGGCCTTCAGCGCGGTGACCGACAGCAGCTCGTCGACCAGCTCCGGGCAGTTGGTCGGCCACACGCCGAGCGCGTCGCCGGTTTCGTATTCGAGGTTCGCGCCTTCGGTCGACAGCGACACGTAGCGCGTGTCCTTCGCCGCGCCCGGACGGTTCAGCCGCAGGTTCGCGACGAGCTTCGACGGCGCCGGATGCGCCTTCGTCGGCAGCAACCCCGACGGGCTCATCCCGCCGGTCGGCACCGCGTGCAGCGCCGCATCGGCTTCCTTGATCCGCGCGACGACGCGTTCGAGCCACTGGTCGGCGTCGCGCTGGAATTCGACATCGCAATCGACACGCGCGCAGAGACGCGCAGCGCCAAGCTCCGCGAGCCGCGCGTCGAGCCGGCGGCCGTGGCCGCAGAACTGGTCGTAGTTGCGATCGCCGAACGCGAGCACCGCGAAGTGCACGCCGTCGAGGCGCGCGGCATTGCCGGCCTGCAGCGCGTCCCAGAATTCGCTGCCGTTGTCGGGCGCATCGCCGTCGCCGAACGTGCTCGTCATCAGCAGCACGTATTGCGCACCGGCGAGCGAGGCCACCGGATAGTCCGACATGCACGCGGTGCGGATTTCGAAGCCCGCGTTCATCAACTGCGTCGCGTAATCCTCGGTCAACGATTCGATGTTGCCGGTCTGCGATGCCCACAGCAGCACGACCTTCGGCCGCGTGCGCACGATCCGCACGCCGCCGGACGCGCCGGCATCGGCCGGCAACGACGGCACCGACCCGTCCTGTGCCCGAGCGGGCGCCGAACGGCTGAACAACCCCGCGAGCATCCCGTCGAGCCAGAAGCGAACCGGCAGCGTGAGCGGCGCGGCTGCCGGCACCACGGGCACGCTGCCCTCGCGCCGGCCCGCGCTCGCCTTCAGCCCGCTGACGAGGCCGGCCACGTACAGCCGTTCGGTGTCCGTCAACGGCGGCGGCGCGATGTCGGCCACGCCGAGCGCGGCCGCGAAAGTGTCGATGTCTGCCATGTCGGATTCCTGTGAAGCAGTCGCCTGCACCAGCGCCGGCGCGGCCTGCGCGCCATCGGCGTGGGCGTCGGGTTGCGCGGTCTCTTCATCGGCGGACGCGAACGCATCGGTCTCGACGCGCCGCAGCGCGACCGCGCAGTATTTCAGTTCGGGTTGCTGCGATTCGGGGTCGATCGCGTCGTTCGTCACCGCGTTGATGCACAGCTCGTCGCCGTACACGTCGTTCCAGTGCATCGGCGCGAAGCAGTTGCCGCGCTGCACGCGCTCGGTCACGACGGCCGGCAGCACCGCGCGGCCGCGCGCCGAACGGATCTCGACGCTGTCCTTCGCGGCGATGCCGAGCGCGCTCGCATCGTCCGGGTGCAGCTCGACGAACGGGCGCGGGTTGAGCTTGTTCAGCATCGCGACCTTGCCCGTCTTCGTCATCGTGTGCCATTGATGCTGCAGTCGCCCGGTATTCAGCACGATCGGGAACGTATCGTCGGGCAGCTCGGCCGGATCGACGTGCGGCCGCGCGAAGAAGCGCGCCTTGCCCGATGGCGTCGGGAACGCGACGCGCGGCGCGTCGTTGCCGTCGGCGGCCGGGCGCAGCGTCTGGCTCACGCCGTCGTTCAGGTAGCGGATCGGGTGGCGTTCGCGCGCGGTGCCCGGCGCGACCGGCCACTGCACGGGCCCGTCGCGCAGCGCCGCATGGCTCGCGCCGCGCAGGTCGTAGCCGGTCGCCGGATTCGAGAAGCGCACGATCTCGTCGAACACGTCGGCCGCCGACGCATAGTCGAACGCATCGCCGAAGCCCATCGCGCGTGCGACTTCCGCGACGATGCGCCAGTCGGGCAGCGCGTCGCCCGGCGGCGCGACCGCCGCGCGCATCAGCGTCATGTTGCGCTCGGAGTTGATCATCACGCCGTCGCCTTCCGCCCACAGCGCGCCCGGCAACAGGATGTCCGCATAGCGGTTGGTCTCGGTGTCGAGGAATGCATCCTGCGCGATCACGAGCTCGGCGGCCTGCAACCCCGCGATCACGTTCTGCCGGTTCGGCACCGTGGCGACCGGGTTCGTGCAGATGATCCAGCAGGCCTTGATGTCGCCGGCCGCCATCCGCGAGAACATGTCCACCGTGCCTTGCCCGGTCTCCGTGCGCAGCGTGCCGGCCGGCACGCGCCACAAGTTTTCGACGAAACGGCGATCGTCGTCGGACGCCACCGAGCGCTGGCCCGGGAGCCCGGGGCCCATGTAGCCCATCTCGCGCCCGCCCATCGCATTCGGCTGGCCGGTCAGCGAGAACGGACCACTGCCGGGGCGGCAGATCTTGCCCGTCGCGAGGTGCAGGTTGCAGATCGTATTGGTGTTCCACACGCCGTGCGTGCTCTGGTTGAGCCCCATCGTCCAGCAGCTCATCCACTCCTGCGCGTCGCCGATCCACTGCGCGGCTGTGCGCAGGTCGGCTTCCGCGAGCCCGGTGATTTCCGCGACACGCTCGGGCGTGTAGTCGGCGAGGAACGCGGGCATCGCGTCCCAGCCTTCGGTGTACGCATCGATGAACGCGGCATCGGTGCGGCCGTTCGCATGCAGCAGGTGCAGCAGCCCGTTGGTCAGCGCGAGATCGGTGCCCGGCCGGATCTGCAGGAACAGGTCGGCCTTGTCCGCCGTGCCGGTGCGGCGCGGATCGACGACGATCAGCTTCGCGCCGGCCTTCACGCGATCCATCATCCGCAGGAACAGGATCGGGTGGCAGTCGGCCATGTTCGCGCCGATCACGAAGAACAGGTTCGCGCGATCGAAATCCTGGTACGACCCGGGCGGGCCGTCCGCGCCGAGCGACTGCTTGTAGCCGGTGCCCGCGCTCGCCATGCAGAGGCGCGAGTTCGACTCGATGTTGTTGGTGCCGACGAAGCCCTTCGCGAGCTTGTTGACGAGGTATTGCGCTTCGATCGACATCTGCCCCGATACGTAGAACGACAGCGCGTCGGGCCCGTGCGTATCGAGCACCGCGCGCAGGCGGCGCGCGGTGTCGGCGATCGCGTCGCGGGCCGGCAGCGGCACCAGGTCATCCTCGCGCGCGCGGCGCACGAACGCGCGGTCGAGCCGCCCCGAGCGGCGCAGCGCGACGTGCGCCGACGAGCCCTTCGTGCACAGCCGCCCGAAGTTGGTCGGATGGTCGGCGTCGCCGGACACCTTGACGACTTCGCCTTCCTCGACGTGCAGCACCATCCCGCAGCCAACGCCGCAGTACGGGCACACGCTCTTGACGGGGGTGGCGGTCATGCGCGCTCCGGGGCGGTCAGGCTGCGATCCACACGAAACCGTCCTCGACCCGCGACGGATACGCGCTCACCGACTGCTCGGGCGCCTCGAGGCATTCGCCGGTGCGCAGGTCGAAATGCTGCTTGTACAGCGGCGACGCGACGACGACGCGCTCGCCGAGGCTGCCGATCAGCCCGCGCGACATCACGGCCGCCTGCGACACGGGATCGACGTTGTCGATCGCGAACACGCCGCCGGCTTCGGCATGCGCGACGTGAAAAACCGCGACCTGCTCGCCGTTGACGAGCGCACACACGCCGGTATTCGGCACGATGTCGTCGAGCGGGCACACGCGGGTCCAGGACAGCGGAAGACGATCGTTCATGATGGACTCCTTGGAAAAGACGCTGGTGTCGGTCACGGTCAAACGGTAGCGGGTTCGGTGGCGGCTTGCGCCGCGCCTACAGCCACGACGGGAATCGGCACGGGCTTGCCGCCCGCGCGTTCGCCGGGCGTCGCGGGCCGGATCTGGCCGCGCGTCTCGACGAATTCGATGGTCGAGTCGGGCGCGTCGCTGTTCACGAAGTGGCGGAAGCGCTTGCGCGTGTCGGGGTCGGTCACGGCCTTCTTCCATTCGCACTCGTAGGTGTCGACCACGTGCTGCATGTCGGCTTCGAGTTCGGCCGCGATCGCCAGCTTGTCGTGCACGACGACGTCGATCAGGTAGTCGAGGCCGCCTTCGAGGTTGTCGCGCCACACGCTGGTGCGCTGCAGCCGGTCGGCGGTGCGCACGTAGAACATCAGGAGACGGTCGATGTAGCGGATCAGCGTCGGACGGTCGAGATCGGACGCGAGCAGTTCCGCGTGGCGCGGCTTCATCCCGCCGTTGCCGCACACGTACAGGTTCCAGCCCTTCTCGGTCGCGATGATGCCGACGTCCTTGCCCTGCGCTTCCGCGCACTCGCGCGTGCAGCCGGACACGCCGAACTTGATCTTGTGCGGCGCGCGCAGCCCCTTGTAGCGGTTTTCCAGATCGATCGCGAGGCCGACCGAATCGTCGACGCCGTAGCGGCACCACGTCGACCCGACGCACGATTTCACGGTGCGCAGCGCCTTGCCGTACGCGTGGCCCGATTCGAAGCCGGCGGCGATCAGTTCTTCCCAGATCGACGGCAATTGCTCGACGCGCGCGCCGAACAGGTCGACGCGCTGGCCGCCGGTGATCTTCGTGTAGAGCCCGTACTTCTGCGCGACCTGGCCCACCGCGATCAGCCCTTCCGGCGTGACTTCGCCGCCCGGCATGCGCGGCACGACCGAGTACGTGCCGTCGCGCTGGATGTTCGCGAGGTAGTAGTCGTTCGAATCCTGCAGCCCGGCGTGCTCCTTCTTCAGCACGAATTCGTTGAAGCACGACGCAAGGATGCCCGCCACCGCCGGCTTGCACACGTCGCAGCCGAGGCCGTGGCCGTGCTTCGCGAGCAGCTCGTCGAAGGTCGTGATGCGCTCGACGCGGATCAGGTGGAACAGCTCCTGACGCGAATGCGGGAAGTGCTCGCACAGGTGGTTGTTGACCGCGAGGCCCTGCTTCTTCATCTCGGCCTTCATGATCTGCGTGACGAGCGGCACGCAGCCGCCGCACGACGTGCCGGCGCCCGTGCACGTCTTCAGCGCGCCGAGGCTCGTCGCGCCGTCGGCGACCGCCGTGCAGATCTGCGACTTCGACACGTTGTTGCACGAGCAGATCTGGGCGGCCGCCGGCAGCGCCTCGACGCCGATCGCCGGCTTCGCGACGCCGTCCGACGACGGCAGGATCAGGAATTCCGGCGACTCCGGCAGCTCGATGCGGTTCAGCATCATCTGCAGCAGCGTGCCGTATTCGGCTGCATCGCCGACCATCACCGCGCCGTGCAGGAACTTGCCGCAGTCGGACACCACGAGCTTCTTGTAGACCTGGCGGCGCTCGTCCGCGTACTGGTAGGTGCGGCTGCCGGCCGTCGTGCCGTGCGCGTCGCCGATGCTCGCGACGTCGACGCCCATCAGCTTCAGCTTCGTGCTCATGTCGGCGCCGGCGAATGCGGCCTCGGCCTGGCCGTTCGCATCGCCGCCAAGCTGCTTCGCGACCACGCGCGCCATGTCGTAGCCGGGGGCAACGAGGCCGTAGACCATGCCGTTCCAGGCCGCGCATTCGCCGATCGCGTAGATGTCGGCGTCGCTCGTGCGGCATGCGTCGTCGATCGCGACGCCGCCGCGCGGGCCGATTTCCAGGCCACATGCGCGGGCCAGTTCGTCGCGGGCGCGGATGCCGGCCGAGAACACGATCATGTCGGCGTCGAGGTGCGAGCCGTCGGCGAACGCCATCCGGTGCGTACCTTCCTCGCCATCGACGATCTCGAGCGTGTTCTTGCCCGTATGCACGGTCACGCCGAGCGCCTCGATCTTCGCGCGCAGCATGCGGCCGCCACCGTCGTCGACCTGCACGGCCATCAGCCGCGGCGCGAATTCGACGACGTGCGTATCGAGCCCCATGTCACGCAGCGCCTTCGCGCATTCGAGGCCGAGCAACCCGCCGCCGATCACCACCCCGCGCTTCGCATGCGTGCCGCACGCCTGCATCGCTTCGAGGTCCTCGATCGTCCGGTACACGAAGCAGCCGTCCCGATCGTGCCCCGGCATCGGCGGCACGAACGGGCGCGAACCCGTCGCGAGTACCAGTTTGTCGTACGCGAGCGTTTCGCCGGATACGAGCGTGACCGTATGCGCGGCGCGGTCGATCGAAGCGACTTGTGCGTTCAGGCGCAGGTCGAACTGCGGATGACGCTCGAAGAAACCGGGTTCGACGAGCGACAGGTCGTCCGCCGACTTGCCCGCGAAGAATTCGGACAGGTGCACGCGGTCGTAGGCCGGGCGCGGCTCCTCGCCGAGCACCGTGACCTGCAGCGCGCCCGCGGCGCCCGCTTCCGCCGCGATGCATTCGAGGAACTTGTGGCCGACCATGCCGTGGCCGATGACGATGAGTTTCATGGTGACGTTTCCTTCGGTCGATCAGTTCGCAACGCCGCTGGCAGCCAGCGCGCGGTCGCGCAGCTCGGCTTCGCGCGCCTTGTGCTCTTCGCTGAAGCGCACGGCCATCGCGCACAGCGCGGTCGCGGTGACGGCCAGGCCGAGCAGGCTCAGCGTGTGCTGCACGTCGCCAACACCCTTCAGCAGGAAACTCGCGGCCACCGCGCCGACGTTGCCGCCCGCGCCGACGATCCCCGCCACGCCGCCGAGCGCCTTGCGGTCGATGAACGGCACCAGCGCGTAGGTCGCGCCGCAGGCCATGTGCGTGAACAGGCCGAACGTGAGCATCGCGACGAGTGCGATGCCGATGCTTTGCGCATGCGAGAACCAGATCAGCCCGAGCCCTTCGCCGACGATCAGCGCGCACAGCAGCATCGCGCGCACGTCGAGGCTGCGACGCGCGGCTATCTTGTCGGACAGCCAGCCGCCGAGCGCGCGGGCGAACAGCGCGAGCAGCCCGAACAGGCCGACCGCGAAACCGGCGTCCTTCAACGACAGGCTGAAGTGATCGACGTAGTACAGCGCGGCGATGTTGTGGATGAACACCTCGACGCCGAAACACGCGCCGTACGTGACGAACAGCATCCACACGCGATAGTTGCCGCAGGCCGCGAAAAAGCTCGCCCAGCCGCCCTTCTTGCCGCTGTCGACCGTCACGCCTTCCTTGCGCAGCGCGAGGATGTCGCCTTGCGGGCAGTCCTGCGTGAAGCGCCAGTACGCCCAGGCCATCACGAGCATCGCGGCGCCCGGCACGACCAGCGCGATGCGCCACGACGAATCCTCGCCGAAGCCGAGCATCAGGCCGGCGGCGACGAGCAGCGGCATCAGCGCCTGCGTCGCGCCTGCGCCGGCGTTACCCCAGCCGGCCGTCGTCGCGTTCGCGGTGCCGACCACGTTCGGCGCGAACATCACCGACGTGTGGTACTGCGTGATCACGAAGCCCGCGCCGATCGCACCGATGCCGAGCCGGCAGATCAGGAACGACAGGTAGTCGTGCGTGAACGACACCGCGAACACGGGGATCGCGCCGAGCAGCAACAGGCCGACGTACACGCGGCGCGGGCCGAAGCGGTCGCACAGCGGGCCGACCAGCAGCCGCACGGCGATCGTCGCGGCCACCGCCGCGATATTGATGTTGGCGACCTGTGCGGCCGTCAGGTGAAATTCGCGTGCGATCAGCGGCATCAGCGGCGCGCACGCGAACCACGCGAAGAAGCATACGAAGAACGCCATCCACGTCAGGTGGAACGCGCGCATCGGCGCGGTGCGGAAGCTGAAGAGATCGATACGGGTAGCTTTGTCGGTCATGTCATCCGCCAAACGAAAAACGGCGTCCTGCGCACCCGGTCTCGTCGAGACCCGATGCGTAGGACGCCGTTGCCCATGAAGCCCGTTGCCGGGCGCGTCTGTAATCGGTACTGCCGGACGAATCGCCATTGATCCGCCCGAACCCCCTGACGCAAACGCCGTGCCATGTCGAAGCGAATCGAGCCCGCGGCCCCGCCACGCAAGGCGCATCGGGCGTTTTCCGACGCCCGATGCCACGCGACCCACGATGCGCCGTGATGCAGCGAAGCACAGATGTGGTGCGCTGCAGCACTGTCGCCGTGCGACATCGCGGTGCGCGCCGACGGTGCGCGATGCACGCCGATACGGCATTGCGGCTGCCCGCGCGCGGCGGCCGCATGCATGCACGGGGCCAGCGCGCTGGCACGATGCTCACCGTTCCCGCCGCACCGGCGCAACGTGTCGTGCCGGTTGGCCCGGATATTGCTGAATCCGCTGCATGACACCGGCAACGGCGCCGGTGGGCAGTCCCCGCAAACCATGCCCGTCATTCCGGCGGGCCGATCAGGACAACGGCGTCCCTCCGTGCGCGGCACGGCCGGATGCCGGTGCGTTTCGACCGCCCGCCGCCGCCGCGCAAGACAATGCGCTATCGACCGCCCCATGCAGGCGGCACAGGAACACGACATGACGACAGGCAAAGTCACGCTGCTGGGCGCCGGCCCCGGCGATCCCGATCTCCTCACGCTGAAGGCCGTGAAGGCGCTGGCCGCTGCCGACGTGCTGCTGCTCGACGATCTCGTCGCACCGGGCATCGTCGAACTCGCTCCGCAGGCACGCGTGATCCGCGTCGGCAAGCGCGGCGGCTGCCGCTCCACGCCGCAGGCATTCATCGAGAAGCTGATGCGCCGCTACGCGCTGCGCGGTGCGCACGTGGTGCGCGTGAAAGGCGGCGATGCGCTGCTGTTCGGGCGCGCCGGCGAAGAACTCGCGACGCTGCGCGCCGCCGCGATTCCGGTCGAGATCGTCAACGGCATCTCGTCGGGCTTCGCGGCCGCCGCGAGCCTCGGCATCTCGCTCACGCATCGCGAGCATTGCCACGGCGTCACGTTCGTCACCGCGCACCGTCAGGACCACGGCGAGCCCGACTGGGCGCGTCTCGCGGCGACCGGCACCACACTCGCGATCTACATGGGCATGAGCCGCGTCGACAGCATTGCCGCCGGCCTGCTCGCCGTGCTGTCGCCCTCGACGCCGGCTGCGGCCGTGCAATGGGCCGGCACGCCCGACGAACGCTGCTGGATTGGCACGCTAGGCGATCTCGCGCGCGGCATCGACGAAGCGCGCCTCGGCAGCCCGGCCGTGATCCTCGTCGGCGGCGCGATCGGCGAAGCGGCCGTGCAGCACGTGCCGGACGCGGGCGCCGCGATCGAAACCGCCTTGTCCCGGGCCGCGTAACATGCGCGACACCACGCGGCACCGGCCGCCCACCACCGATCATGAAGACAGCCGCACCGGCGGCCGGGCCGCCGCGCGCGACATCGACGCGATGTGCGCCCGGAGCCGTCGCCCCCGTTCCGGCCATCGCGCCACGCTTTCATCGCCGTCCGCGTCATGAATACGCCTGCTTCTTCCGCCCGCCTGCGCGTGCTGCTCGTCACCGACACCGACAAGCCGATCGGCGAGCTCGGCGACGCGCTCGCGCACCTCGGCTACGAGATGCTGAACGACGTCGCGACGCCCGCGCGCCTGCCGGCTGCCGTCGAGGAGCAGCATCCCGACGTCGTGATCATCGATACCGATTCGCCGTCGCGCGACACGCTCGAGCAGCTCGCGGTGATGCATGCCACCGCACCGCGCCCCGTGCTGATGTTCAGCCACGACTCGAACCAGTCGCTGATCCGCGCGGCGGTCGGCGCGGGCGTCAGCGCCTATCTCGTCGAAGGGCTGTCGGCCGAACGCCTGGCGCCGATTCTCGAAGTCGCGCTTGCCCGCTTCTCGCACGACGACGCGCTGCGCCGCCGGCTCGCCGACGTCGAGCGCGAGCTCGCGGAGCGCAAGCTGATCGACCGCGCGAAGCGCCTGCTGATGGATGAGCGCAAGCTGTCCGAACACGACGCCTACGCGGCGCTGCGCAAGCGCGCGATGAATCAGGGCCTGCGCATCGTCGACGTCGCGCGGCAACTGCTCGACGCGTCACCCCAGTCATGAATGCCATGGATACCTCTTCTGCCACCACGCCGGAACGCGCGCATCTTCGCCTCGGGTTCGTCGCGCTGAGCGACGCGGCCCCGCTGATCGTCGCGCAGCGCCTGAACCTCGGCGAACGGCACGGCCTCACGCTCGAACTCAGCCGCCAGCCGTCGTGGGCCACCGTGCGCGACAAGCTGCTGAGCGGCGAGCTCGACGCCGCGCATGCGCTGTATGGGCTCGTCTGCGGATTGCAGCTCGGCATCGGCGGCCCGCAGGCCGACATGGCCGCGCTGATGGTGCTGAACCGCAACGGCCAGGCGATCTCGTTGTCGCGCGGCCTCGCCGACGCATATCGCGCCGGCGGCAGTGTGCGCGACGCGTTCGCGACGCTCGGCCGCAAGCCGCTCCTTGCCCAGACGTTCCCGACCGGCACGCACGCGATGTGGCTGAACCACTGGCTCGCGTCGCACGACATCGATCCGCTGCGCGACGTGCGCAGCGTCGTGATCCCGCCGCCCGAGATGGTGGCCGCGCTCGCCGGCGGCGAACTCGACGGCTTCTGCGCCGGCGAGCCGTGGCATGCCGTGGCCGAGGCGTGCGGCGCGGGGCGGACCGTTGCCGTCACGAGCGAGATCTGGCCCGATCATCCGGAGAAGGTGCTCGCGGCCCGGCGCGATTTCGTCGCGCTGTACCCGGCCACGGCCCGCGCGCTGATCCGCACGCTCGTCGATGCCTGCGCGTGGCTCGACAGCGCCGCGCACCGTCGCGAGGCGGCCGACTGGCTGGCGTCACCCGATGCGCTCGGCGTGCCGGCCCGGCTGATCGCGCCGCGCCTGCTCGGCGACTACGGCTCGGGCCCGTTCGCCGTGCCGCCGCTGCCGATCCGCTTTCACGACGGCGGCGCCGTGAACCGCCCCGATCCGCGCGAAGGCGAGTGGTTCCTGTCCCAATACCGGCGCTGGGGCATGCTCGACGGGGCGCACGACGACGCGGGGATCGCCCGAGCGATCGCGCAAACCGCGTTGTATGATGCTGCCGTCGCCGAAAGCGGCGCACCGGGCCTGTCGCAGGCGTGATGCGCGCCGCTTGATGCAGGCGGCGTGCGCGCCCGCGCCACGCCTGTCCGGGCCGCCTGCCGGCGCCCGGCACGCGGCCCCGGGCGACGCCGCATGACCACCACTCCGTCCCCGATTCGATGCCGAAACCCACGCGCGCGCCGCTCGACGTGCTGCTCACCGAAATCCGCGCGTGCCGTGCCTGCGAAGCCGACCTGCCGCTCGGCCCGCGCCCCGTCGTGCGGGCCCATCGCGACGCGCGCATCCTGATCGTCGGGCAGGCGCCGGGCGCACGCGTCCACGCGAGCGGCATTCCGTGGGACGATGCGAGCGGCCAACGGCTGCGCGGCTGGCTCGACGTCGACCCCGGCACGTTCTACGACGAGACCCGCTTCGCGATCGTGCCGATGGGCTTCTGCTACCCGGGCCGCGGCGCCAGCGGCGACAACCCGCCGCGCCCCGAATGCGCGTCACTGTGGATCGACCGGTTGCTCGCCGAACTGCCGTCGATCCGGCTCACGCTGCTGATCGGCCAGTACGCGCAGCGGCATTTCCTGCGCGATACGCGCAAGGCCACGCTGACCGACACCGTGCACGCCTGGCGCGGCTATGGCCCCGACGTGCTGCCGCTGCCGCATCCGTCGCCGCGCAATCAGGCGTGGTTCAAGCACCACCCGTGGTTCGACGCCGAGGTCGTGCCCGAGCTGCGGCGCCGGGTCGCGCCTTTGCTCACTCGGTAAACGAAACCGCTGCCACGTCGCGATGCTTCACGACACCCCGTTACCCGTACCGAATCGAGCATGAACGACACCCCCACCGACCTCGACTTTGCCTGCAACGGCTGCGGCGGATGCTGCCGCGACCTGCGCATTCCGCTGACGATCGACGAGGCTATCGCGTGGCTGCAGCGCGGCGGCCACGTGGAGCTGCTGTGCGATGCGATGCCGTGGGTCGTCGAGCCCGAGCCCGACGACGCGTTCGCCGCGTACAAGCGCGTGCGCTCGACCGCCGCGCTCAGCGGCTCGCTGCCCGTCCGCATCACGGTCATGCTCACTGCCGCGCATGCCGGGCCGTGCCCGAACCTGCGCGACGACCTGCGTTGCGCGATCTACGACGAGCGCCCGCTCGTGTGCCGGATCTATCCGGCCGAAGTGAATCCGTTCGTGCCGCTGGTGCCGGACGGCAAGCAATGCACGCCCGACGCGTGGCAGCAGGCGCCGTTCGTCCGCGGCGGCACGATCGTCGACGCGGCCACCCGCGAGAACATCGCGCGCTCGCGTGCGGCGAGCGAAGCCGAGACGCCGCTGCGAGCGCGGTTGTGCGCGGTGCTGGGGATCGATACGGCGGCGGTGGCCAATGAAGGGTTCGCGGTCCATGCGCCGCCGGCCGCCACGCTGCTCGCCGCGCTGACGGCTTTGACGACGCAGCGCGCGTCGGAGTCGGCCCCGGCCAATGCCGACGACGCCATCGCGTGGACGCTGGTGTCGAACCGTACGTCGACGTTGAATGCACTCGTGTCGGTCGGCGCGGCAAGCCAGCGTACCGGTAGCGGCCACCCGCACGCCCGTTATCTCGGCTTCCATCCGGACGAATGATTGCTCCGCGGCACGCCGCGAGCGATACCGGGCGAAGCCGTCCAGCCGCACAGATCGCCGCCGCGCCCGGTTCGCTGTACCATCGCGGCTCAACCGCGTCACGAACAGCAGAATCCTTCATGCCCTCCATCGCCCCGCCGCGCCTGTACGGGATGCCCGAACGCAGCGACCGGCTCGACTTCTATATCCGCGACCAGGCGTCGCGCCAGGCGATCACCGAACCGCACCGGCACGCGTATTTCCAGATCCAGTTCAATCTCGGCGGCGACACCGAACAGCGGATCGGCGGCGTCACGCGGCCGTTTCCGCGCGGCGCGCTCGCGTTCGTGCTGCCGCACCGCGAGCACCTGATCCCGCATCCGGAAGGCGCGCACTTCATCGTGATCAACTTCAGCCAGGCGTTCCTGCGCGCCGATCTCGACGTCGACCCGCTCGATCTCGAGGACGTGCCCGCGCACCGCTTTCCCGAGCTGACGCCGTTCCGCTTCCAGGAACACCTCGACTTCATCCTGACCGGCGACACCTACGAAGAAGCGCGCCGCCTCGCGCTGTGCATGCTCGACACCGATCGCGTGCGCACGTTCGGCTCGACCACGCTGCTGCGCGGCTACCTGCTGCAGCTGATCGGGCTCGTCTGCACGCAGTATGCGGGTGCGCTCGACAAGCTCGCGCAGCGCGGCGCCCAGCGCGCGGGCCGGCGCGACGCGCTCGCGCGCGTGCTGCGGCACGTGCGCGCCAACCTGACCCGCGAAGACCTGACGCTCGCCGCGACCGCCGAGGCCGCGTTCCTGTCGCCCAACTACCTCGCGCACCTGGTCCGCAAGGAAACCGGCAGCACGTTCACCGATCTCGTGACCGAGCGCCGGATCGCGCTCGCGCAGTCGCTGCTGGCGCATACCAGCCGGCGCATCGCGGATATCGCACGCTCGGTCGGCTTCCGCGACGAAGGGTATTTCGCGCGGCGCTTCCGTGCGCGGGTCGGCGTATCGCCGAAGGCATACCGCGACGCGAACGCCGCGCTGCCGGACGGCGACGACACACCGGCGGCGGCCGACGCGTAGTTTTGTCCCGGTAAAACGCAGTTGCGTCGCATCCGGCCGCACGGCGGTCGGGTATCGTTGCACGCATGCCGGCCCGTGCGCCGCACGGGCGCGGCATCCGTCTTCCTATCGAACGAGGCCATCCGATGTCCGCATATGTCATCGACGCTGCCGAGCGTCCTTCCGTCGAAGTCGACCAGTCGTCCGCGCGCTTTCCGGTGCGCCGCGTCTTCTGCGTCGGCCGCAACTACGCCGACCACGCACGCGAAATGGGCGCCGATCCCGACCGCGAACCGCCGTTCTTCTTCACGAAGCCGGCCGATGCGATCGTCCCGGCCAGCGGCACCGTCGCCTATCCGCCTCTGACGAACGACCTTCATCATGAAATCGAGCTGGTCGTCGCGATCGGCAAGGACGGCCGGTCGATCGACCCGGCCGACGCGCTGTCGCACGTATGGGGCTACGGCGTCGGCGTCGACCTCACGCGCCGCGACCTGCAGGCCGAAGCAAAGAAGCTGAGCCGTCCGTGGGACTGGGCGAAGGGCTTCGACGCATCGGGCCCCGTAACCGCGCTGCGTGCGGCATCGGCCACCGGCCACCCGGCGACGGGCCGTATCTGGCTCGCGGTCAACGGCGACTCGCGCCAGCAAGGCGACCTGGCCGACATGATCTGGGCCGTGCCTGACGTCATCGCGTATGTGTCGCGTTCGGTCGAGCTGAAGGCCGGCGATTTGATCTTCACCGGCACGCCGGCGGGCGTCGGTGCGCTGCAGCCTGGCGATCGCGTCACCGGCGGCGTCGACGGCGTCGCGACGTTCGAATTCGTCGTGGGCGCGAAGCCGTAAGCCGTCACGCAGCACGCACGGCGGCCGCCTGCGCGGGGCCGCCGTGCGCTATCCCGATTTCGGTCAGCCGTAGCGGCGCAGGAATGCGTCGGCGACGGCCGGAGGATTCAGCGCTTTCGCCGATTCGTTTTCCAGCGCCTCGGCAGCATCGTCGTCGCTGATCGACACGAACAGCGTGATCGCCGCCCTTTCGTCGCCCGTGCCGAACAAGCCTTCGCGGTCGAGCAGGCGCAACGCCGCGATCATGTCGGCGTGCAGTTGCCGCGAAAATTCCGGGAATCTCGACCGGACGAACTGCGGGCTGAGCACGTCGTCGGCAAGCTTGCCGCAGATCGCATTGAACGGCGACGCTTCCGCCGCCGCGTACGCCCATTCGGAAAAGCCCCACGCATACCACGGGTCGTCATCCGGGACGGCCTGCTGCTCGCGGATCCGGCGCAGCCCCTCGATCGAATTGGCTGCCGGCACCACCGTCATCGCGCCGCTGTCGGTATACAGCGCGAACGCATAGAAACGCTCGTCCGGATGATGCGCCCGCAGCGCCCTGAATGTCGCTCTCGCGGCGTCGGCAATGTCTCGCTGGAAATCAGAAAAGTCGCTCATCGCATCCTCGTCCAGTCGCCCTTCTCGCGCCGGAGCATGCTCGGCGCGCGGCGGGGTCGTCGTCTCCTGATAATCGACCGATTGTCCGCCAATCGCTCATGGCACGGTAGCGGTGCCCGCCCGCATGCCCTGCTCCGGACGGCGATACCGCGCGCCTGCGTTCACCGCCCCGCGTCGCGCGCATCGAACCCGCGTACGCAGACGGCCGCCGCCAGTGCGAGCGCGGCCGACAGCAGCATCATCACGAGCGGCGCGTAGCCCGCGTTGCCTGCCGTCAGCACCGCCCCCGTCAGCGACGAAAACGCGGCGCCACCGGCGATCGTCATCGCGCCGGCCAGCCCCGACGCACTGCCCGCCAGTTCCGGGCGCACCGACACCGCACCGGCGTGCGCCCCGGGATTGCTCAGACCGTTGCCGATGCCGACCAGCACGCACGGCCCGAACCAGGCGATCGCCTGCGTCGCCCCACCGAACATCAGCGCGAGGCCGATCAACGGCCCCGCGCACGCGACCACCCGTCCGAACAGGATCGTCGTGGCCAGCGCGTAGCGGCGCGCGTAACGCGCGGCCAGGAAACTGCCGCACACGAAGCCGGCCGTGATGGTCCCCATGTAGAAACCGATCGCCGCCGGCGCGATGCCGAACACCGATTGCGCGGCGAGCGGCGCGCCGGCCAGGAACGCGTAGAACGCGCCGGTCGAAAACGCCATGCAGAGCGCATAGGCCCAGAAACGGCGCGCGCGGAGCAGCGCCGGATAAGCGCGAAGCTGCTGCGCGAGGGTCGACGCCCGGTTCGCATGGGTTTCGACGAGGTCGAACGCACACCAGACGAACAGCGCAATGCCCACCGCGCCGAGCAGCCAGAAGCTCGCGCGCCAGCCCAACGTCTGGTCGAGCGCGCCGCCGAGCGTCGGGCCGAGCATCGGCGCGAACGCGGCCGCCATCGCCGCATAGCCGATCCGGCTCGCCGCGCGCGCACCGCCGCCGGTGTCGCGGATCGTCGCCATCGACACCGGATAGACCGACGTGATCGCCGCCTGCATCAGCCGGCAGGCCAGGAAGGCACGAATGTCGGTCGCCATCGCGCAGCCGAGCGAGCCGAGCGCGAATACGCCGACGCTCGCCAGTACGACCGGGCGCCGCCCGAACCGGTCCGACAGCGGCCCCATCACGAACTCCAGCGACGCGGCCACCGCCGCATAGCCGCCGAGCGACAACGCGACGAGTGCATAGTCGGCGCGCAGGTCGCGCGCGATGGCCGGCAGCGACGGCAGGAACAGGCTCAGCGGCAGCACCGAGCACGCGCACAGCAGGATCAGCGTCGCGAGTCTCGGCGACGCCCGTTCGGAAGCGACCGGCAGGTTCGATTGCAAGCGGATGCCCTCCATGCACGTGCCGCATGGCCGTGCGCAATGCAAAAAAAAGCCCCCGAACGAGTCGGGGGCGCATGGGTGCCGGCGCGGTGCCGCTACCGGACCCTGCGCCTGTGGACTACTACGAAGAAGATTGCTGCTTTCATGCCGGATGGCTCCTGATGGCCTGGCTGACTGCGTGCGATATCGGACGATGTTAGGCGGACGATGCCGGGCGCGTCAACGCCCTACCGCGCATGCACCGACACGAACCTCCGGGCGTTGTTGCGCTGGATCAGCACGGCGATCACGCTGCCGTTCGCTTCGAGCGTCGGTATGTCATCGGGCGTCTCGAGCAGCGTGTCGTTGAGCTCCAGCACGACGTCGCCCGGCTGGATGCCGGCCTTGGCTGCCGGGCCGTGCACCGCGTCCACCATCATCCCGACCGCGAGCCCGGTCGAGCGGCGCTCATCGTCGCTGAGCGCATGCATCGTCAGCCCGAGGCGGTCGCCGCCGTCGGCAGCCGCTGCGCCCGCCCCCGGTCGTGCAGCCGCCTTCGGCGCGGCCATGCCGACGGTCGCATCCGCGTTGCCGCCGGCCTCGCCGGCGCCCGTGATCGTCAGCATCATCGGCGCGCGGTTGCGGATCAGCCGCAGCGGCGCTTTCTGGCCGGGCGGCAGCGCGGCGGCCAGGTCATTCAGTTCGGCCGAGCGGCCGATCGTCTTGTCGCCCAGTTTCACGATCACGTCGCCGGGCTTCACCCCGGCCGCGGCGGCCGGCGAGCCGGGTGCGACGCCGTTGACGAGCGCGCCCGCCGGACGCGGCAGCCCGAATGCCGCGGCCAGCCCCATGCCGACATCCTGCACGTCGACGCCGATCGCGTTGCCGGAGGACGACTCGCCCGGCGCCTGGGACTGCCGCGCCTGCGCCTGCATCTGCTTCTGCAGTTGCGCCCGCACCTTTGCGGCAAACGCGATCGGGATCGCGAACGTCGTGCTCGCGTAGCGGTCGGTGCCCGTATAGACCTGCACCGCGATACCGATCACGTCGCCCGCGCGATTGAACACGGGGCCGCCCGAGTTGTCGGGGTTCGGCGCGATGTCGGTTTCGAAGAATGGAAACGCGCTGCCGTCCGGCAGCCGGTGCGATGTCGCGCTGACGATGCCGGCGGTGACCGTGTTGCCCGATCCGTCCGGCGCGCCGATCGTCATCACCGGTTCGCCCGCGCGCACCTTCGACGAATCGCCGACGCGCACGAACGGCAGCTTCTTCCCGTCGATCCGCAGCACCGCGACGTCGCTTTGCGGATCGACGGCCAGCACGGTCGCCTTGAATTCGCGTCGGTCGGTGAGCCGCACCGTCACGTCGGTCGCATCGTCGACCACGTGCGCGGAGGTGAGGATCAGGCCGTCGGCGCTGACGATGAAACCCGAGCCGCTGCCCGATACCGCGCGCGGTGCGGCGTCGGGTGCCGGTACCTGTGCTTGCTGGCCTTGCCCCTGCGGGCCTTGCGCGGGCGGCGGCGCGTCGTGCCGGAAGAACGCGGCGAGCGGATCGTCGGGATCGAGGATCGCGAACGACGGGCCGCTGGCCTGCTGGTCGGGTGCGGCGGTCATGACGGTCACGACGGCCGGGCCGTAGCGGTCGACGATCGCCGGAAAATCGACCGGCATCGCGTAAGGCGCGGCAGCCGGCCGTTGCTTCATGGTGTGCGGCGTGACGGGCGGCGAGAGGGTGCCGGCAAGGGCGGCCGGCGGGGCCGGCAAACAGCCGGCAAACACGCCCCCGATCAACGCGGTGCGAAGCACGGCGCGAGCAAGCGTCTGGCGAACCACGGTGCACCTCCCCCGGGAGTCAAGGCGCCGACATGCGCGAGACGCGCAGGCGCTCGACAAGGCCCGGTACACCCATCCATTTATAGTCCACGCGGCCTGTTCGAACATACGAATCGAAACCCGAATGCCGGCGGCGCGGCGAGTGCGGAGCCGCGACGGCGTTCGTTTCGAACAAAGTGCGCGGTTCGTCAATCCGCACAAGTCCGATTGTCATCCGTCGCACGAGAGCGTCCGGCTCCTGTAGCGAAAGCAGCCGGAGCGACGACGGTCGTCACCGATCCAGTTCGCATGTTCATGACTCGATTCTCCTGTCGGGATGCCGAAGCGAATGCGAGGTCGAAAACGAAATCGATACGATCGCGGAAATCACCGGCGACGGGTGACGTATCGCGGGCGCTCGGACGCCCCCACGTCACTCCCCACCCACCCGCTCCGCGATCGCCGACAGCATCCGCAACATCGGCTCGAACGCGTCGGCCGACGTATTGCCGAAACCGAGCACGAGCCCGTTGCCCGCCGATGCCGCATCGATCGAAAAACCCGACAACGGAAACGGCCCGATGCCATGCGCGCGCGCCGCGTCGACGATCGCGCGATCGCGGTAGCGCGCCGGCAGCCGCAGCGCGAGATGCAGCCCGCACGGGCCGCCCTCGATCTGATGCGGCACGCTCAGGTTGCCGTCGAGCGCGGCCAGCAGCAAGCGCCGCCGGTCGCGGTACAGCCGGCGCATGCGGCCGAGATGGCGGCCGTACTCGCCCGTCTCGATGAAATCGGCCAGCGCGAGCTGCACGTGGCGCGTCCCGCCGCGCAGCATCTCGGGCAACACTGGCCGCACCGCCGCCAGCAACGCGTCGGGCAGCACGAGAAAACCGATCCGCAGCGCCGGAAACATCGTCTTGCTGAACGAGCCGAGATAGACGACGGGCGAATCGGGCGCGAGCCCGTGCATTGCGCCGATCGGCTCGCCGGTGTGACGGAATTCGCTGTCGTAGTCGTCCTCGACGATCCACGCGCGATGCCGGCGTGCGGCATCGATCAGCGCGAGCCGGCGCGAGATCGACAGGACGGCGCCGGTCGGGAACTGGTTCGACGGCGTCGTGTAGACGAGGCGCGGCGTCCGCTCGCGCCAGTCATCCTCTTCGGCACGCAGCCCTTCCGCGTCGACCGGCATCGGCACGACGTCGAGGTCGGCCGCCTGCATCGCGGTGCGCGCGCCGCGATAGCCGGGCTCCTCGACCCACACCGTATCGCCCGGGTTCGTCAGCAACTGCGCGCACAGCGCGATCGCGCCCTGTGCGCCTTCCGTGATCACGATCTGCTCGGGATCGCAGCGCACGCCGCGCGTCACGGCCAGATGGCGCGCGATCGATTCGCGCAACGCGGGCTCGCCGAGCGGGTCGCCGTAGCCGAGCAGGTCGCGGCCCGCGCGGCGCAGCGCGCGGTCGATCGCGTGGCGCCATGCGTCCGCCGGGAAATGCGTCAGCGCGGGCACGCCCGGCCGGAAGCCCTCCGATTCACCGGTGCCGATGCGGCTCGGGCGAATCCGGCCGAGGCGCTGCGCGACGGCCGGAGGCGCGGCACGCCGGCGCGGCGGCGCCGGCCGTGACAACCCGACCACGCGCGTACCGCGGCGGTCGGACTGCAGGAAGCCTTCGGCCACGAGCTGCTCGTAGACGGCGGCTGTCGTGTTGCGCGACACGCCGAGTGTCTCGGCCAGCGCGCGCGTGCCGGGCAAGCGCGTGCCGGCCGGCATCGCACCGCCGAGAATCGCGTCGCGCACGCGGCGCAGCAACTGGCGCTGCAGCGAAGGCGCGCCCGGCGTGCGCGCCAGCGGCGCGTCGAGCGGCAGCAACGGCGCATCGCCGGAGGGAAGAACAGTCGTCATCGGAGCATCGCAGCGTGAAAATGTCGGAACATGGCGCACGGCTGGCGGCGGACAGCTCGTTGCGCACGGCGAGTTGCATGCGGCTCGCGGTTTGCGCCCCCAAATGCGTGGCACCATAAATTTGCGGATCTCTGGCGCTTCTCATGGTACCTCGTCGCGACTACGATCGTCTGCATGCCGGTATGTCGCCGGCCGCCAACCGAAGCGAGATCGACCTTGTCCACGCTCACCAATGCTTTCCAGCAACCCATCGGCCACCCCGTTCCCGACTGGTCCGCGCGCCCGCGCCCGGAGCGCATCGTGCTCGAAGGCCGCTACTGCCGGCTCGAACCGCTCGACGCCGAGCGCCACGCGGCCGACCTGCACGCCGCCTACTCGCAGGCGCCGGACGGCAGCGACTGGACCTATCTCGCACACGGCCCGTACGCCGACGAAGCGAGCTACCGCGAGTACGCGCGCGCCGCGCAGGCGAGCCCGGATCCGCTGCACTACACGGTGATCGACCGCGCCACCGGCCGCGCGGTCGGCACGCTCGCGCTGATGCGCATCGATCCGGCCAACGGCGTGATCGAGGTCGGCTCCGTCACGTTCTCGCCGCTGCTCAAGCGCACGCCCATTTCGACCGAAGCGCAGTTCCTGCTGATGAAGTACGCGTTCGACACGCTCGGCTACCGGCGCTACGAATGGAAGTGCGACGATCTGAACCTCCCGTCGCGCAAGGCCGCCGCACGCCTCGGCTTCCGCTACGAAGGCACGTTCCGGCAGGCGATCATCTATCGCGGCCGCAATCGCGACACCGCGTGGTTCTCGATCATCGACGGCGAATGGCCGGATGTGCGCGCCGCGTTCGACGCGTGGCTCGCACCGGAGAACTTCGACGCCCAAGGCAAGCAACGCCAGTCGCTCACTGCGATCCGCCACGCGCAGGCAAGCGCGCGCGATGCGGCCAGCCGCGCGAACGACGCGACACGCGTCACGGTGCGCCCGCTCGTCGCCGCCGACGAAGCCGCGTGGCGCCCGCTGTGGCAGGGTTATCAAAAGTTCTACGACACCGCGCTGAGCGAGGCGGTATTCGCCACGACGTGGGCGCGCCTGATGGATCCCGCCGAGCCGATGTTCGTGCTCGGCGCATTCGACGCATCGGGTGCGCTGGTCGGGATCGTGCACTCGATCTACCACCGCTCGTGCTGGACCGAAGGGCCGTACTGCTACCTGCAGGACCTGTACACCGCACCCGACGCACGCGGGCAAGGCGCCGGCGGCGCGCTGATCGAGGCCGTGTACGAACATGCCCGCGAAGCCGGGGCGAGCCGTGTGTACTGGCTCACGCACGAAACCAACACGACGGCACGCGCGCTGTACGACAAGCTCGCGAACAACGCCGGGTTCATCCAGTACCGGCACGACGTGAAGAAGTAACGCGGCGGCGCAGCCGGACGGCGTTCAACCGGAAACGTCGGCCGGCTCGTGCGCGTCGTCGCCCTCCGCGGCGGCGTCACGTGCCAGGCCGGCCGCACCCGGCACCGACGCCGGGCAGATCATCTCGTCGCCATTCGCCGGTACCGGCCTTCGCACCGGCCGGAACACCGGCTCTCCCGCCTCGATCGGCTGCCCCGAGATCGCGCAGCGACCCGGCTGCAATGCGACGCGCAAGCGCCAGCGCTGCTCGCCGTAATGGCACCGGCCACTCTCGACCCAGCGGATCAGCAATGCATTGTCGTCGGCCTCCAGCACCGTGACGAACAGTTGCGGGCGCAACGGCGAGACGGCCGCCGCCACGTGCTCGGGAACGAGCGCCCGGTCGATCGTCGTGAGCGGATGCGCGACACCGCCACGCAGCGGCATCGCATCGTGTTCGCTCCATGCCGATGCATCGCACGGCGGAGCTTCTTCGCAAATCAGGCTTTCCATGGTGTTGAGCATGCTTGACGGATTTCCGAGCAGATTGAACGGCGCCGCGCTCAGCGCCGGCCCATCGGTTCGCGCAGCAGCGACAGGTCGATCGCCGCACCGGTGACGGCAGCCGCGAGCATCAGCCCGATGCCGCCCGACCAGCCGAATGCGCCGACGATCGAGCCGATCGCCAGCGGCCCGATAGCTGCGCGACGACAGCGTGGCGGCATCGGCCGCGACAGGCGATTCGGTCATCTCCCCCTCCGTTGAAACGGCCGCGTGCAACGGGATGCGTCACACGCCCGCGATCGGACCGGCGCACATGATACAAATTGAAGTTAACTTCAAGTAAAGGGGTAATGTGCGCAACGGTCCGTTCCGTCGATCGCGGCAATGGATCCGCGTGGCGGCGTGCGTCTCGCAATTCGTCTCATTGCGCTGAGACGAACGTCCCAGCGTCTCACCCAACCTGAGTTTTTGCTTTCGCAGCAAATTTCACATCGTTCTTCCGTCAAATCATTTCCTGTCAATGCGCTGGTGAATGGTGCGTCGCACCGCGCCCACCTCATCTGATCGCCGTCCGGCGCCCCACTCGAGCTGGCCCCGTTCCTGCATGCCGGTCGATCGCGCAATCGCGCGACGGGCGCACCGGCAGCCACGCCTCGCGCCCGACGACAACCTGATGGAGACAGCAACGTGAGTACACCGGCATCGACCACCGCCCCCAGCATGAAAGCCGCCGTCTGGCACGGCCGCCACGATATCCGCGTCGAACAGGTTCCCGTTCCCGAGCGCCCGCCGGCAGGCTGGGTCACGATTCGCGTGCACTGGTGCGGGATCTGCGGCTCCGACCTGCACGAATACGTCGCGGGCCCCGTCTTCATCCCGGTCGATGCGCCGCATCCGCTGACGGGCCTGAAGGGCCAATGCATCCTCGGTCACGAGTTCAGCGGCGAGATCGCCGCACTCGGCGCGGGCGTGACGGGCTACGCGGTCGGCGATCGCGTGACGGCCGACGCCTGCCAGCATTGCGGCACCTGCTGGTATTGCAAGCACGGCCTGTACAACATCTGCGAGAACCTCGCGTTCACCGGGCTGATGAACAACGGCGCATTCGCCGAATACGTGAACGTGCCGGCCGAGTTGCTGTACAAGCTGCCCGACGACTTCCCGACCGAGGCCGGCGCGCTGATCGAACCGCTCGCGGTCGGGCTGCATGCGGTGAAGAAGGCCGGCAACATCGTCGGGCAGACCGTCGTCGTGGTCGGCGCGGGCACGATCGGCCTGTGCACGATCATGTGCGCGAAGGCCGCGGGCGCCGGGCGCGTGATCGCGCTGGAAATGTCGGCCGCGCGCAAGCAGAAGGCGCTGGAGGTCGGCGCGAGCGTGGTCATCGATCCGAAGACGTCCGACGCGATCGCGGAAGTCAAGGCGCTGACCGGCGGCTACGGCGCCGACGTGTCGTTCGAGTGCATCGGGCACACGGCCACCGCGAAGCTCGCGATCGACGTGATCCGCAAGGCCGGCAAGTCGGTGATGGTCGGGATCTTCGAGGAGCCGGCGCCGTTCAACTTCTTCGACATCGTGTCGACCGAGAAGGAAGTGATCGGCTCGCTCGCGTACAACGGCGAATTCGCGGACGTGATCCGCTTCATCGCGGACGGCCGCATCGACGTGCAGCCGCTCATCACCGGGCGCATCGCGCTCGGCGACATCGTCTCGCACGGCTTCGAGGAACTGGTCAACCACAAGGACCGGAACGTGAAGATCATCGTCCAGCCCGCCCTCGCCTGATCGCTCGCACCGCCGCGGCACCGATTCGCGCCGCGGCACGCGTGCTGCAATCGTCACCCTGAAGCGTCGTCCGTGCGCGGGCGGCGCGCCTGCCTGCCATTCCCTTCCAGCGCCCCTTCCTTGCCGCCGTCGTCCGTCGCGAACGTCGTGCCGCGCGCCGATCGAACACGACGATCCGAAACATTCGCAATCCAAACCATCCGTCGTAATTCACCACCGGTCCGATGCACGATCAGGGTTTCTCCGGATCAAGCGAAATTCGTCCGGTGTCGACAGGACACTGACGCAAGGTGATCCTGTGCAAGGCACGATCCGGCTCCCTGCCGCATTCGTGGCCGCCCCCTTGAAGGCGGCCACCGCCCCCACAAAACCTTACGGTGTCACGGCGCCGACAGGCCGAGAATACGGGCCCACCCGGGATAGCTTGCAAACATGGTGTGTCATGAATCGTTCATTCTCGTTTAGCCGGGAACGCGCATATAACAATCGATCGCTGACGATCCAGCAGAAGACCCATATCGGCTTCGCACTCGTCACCACGCTGCTGGCCTTGCTGTGCGGCACGATCATCTGGGGGAGTTTCCGGCAATACCGGCAGGAGAATGCCGACCTGCAGAGCTTCGAATTCGTTCGTGGCGCGATGAGCACCGCCAACGTGATCTCGGCCGAACGCGGCCCGACGAACGACCTGCTGGTGCGCCTGAAGGACGACGGCGCCGCCGAGGCCCGCAACCTGCTCGCCGCGCGCGTACGTTCCGACCAGGCGCTCGAACGTTTTCGCGCCGGCATTGCGCAGGCAACCGTGCTCGACGATCGCGAACGCAGCAACCTGCTGCATGCACTCGACTCGGTCCGGATCACGCTCGCCGATGCGCGTTCGGAAGTCGATGCACTCGGCATGCGGCCGCTCGCGACACGCAGCGTTCACGACATCCAGCACGCGCAGGCGCGCCTGTTCCGGATCGTCGACACGCTGTCGCTGCTGATCGACGGCGCAATGACCGATACCGCGATGCGCGACCCGCGCACGTCGGGTGCGATCCTGCTCGCGCGGCTTCTCGGCGATCTCCGCGAATACGCGGGCCGCACGGGCTCGCTGCTCATCGCGCCGATGTTCGCGCGGCAGGCGCTCGACCGCACGCAGTTCGCGGACATCATGCGGATGCGCGGCCGCATCGAGCAATTGCGCGCGCTGATCGACGGCTCGATCGGCGCGCAGCTCGACGACCCCGACGTGGCACGCGAATACGCGCAGCTCAACGGGGCCTTCGACGCGCACATCCTGCCGCTCGTCGACGCGGCCGTCGCCGGCGGCAAGAACGGCGTCTATGCGATGAGTGCGGCCGACTTTTCCCGCGCGATCGTGCCGCATTTCCGGCCGAGCGAGCTGCTGCGCGACCGCGTGATCGACCTCGCCCGGCGTCGCGTGATCGGCGACCGGAACACCGCCCGGATCAAGGTCGCGTTGTCGGCGTTCGCCACGACACTGTGCATCGCGATCCTCGCGTCGCTCGCGCGCGGCGTGCAGCGGCTGCTGTCGAAGCCGCTCGATGCGCTCGGCCGCCGGATCGTCGCGCTCAGCGATGGCGATACGTCGCACGTCGCGATGCCGCGCGGCATCGGGCCGGAGATCGCGCGGATCCATCACGCGCTCGAAACGTTGCGCCACGCGACCGTCCGCCGCGACATGCTCGAGCGCCAGCGCAACGACATGCTGACGCTGTTCTCACACGACATGCGCGCTCCGCTGACCTCGTTGATCATCCTGATCGACACGCAGGCAGGCAGAGCGGGCGACGTGCAGACGAATCAGCAGTTCGCGAGAATCGGCAAGCTGGCGCGGCACACGCTGGCGATGGCCGACGGCTTCGCGCAGCTCTCGCGGGCGGAGGCCAGCGACTACGAACGCGTGCCGGCCAACCTCGCCGACCTGATGAACGAGGCTCGCGACGCGGTGTGGCCGCTCGCGCACCGGAAATCCATGTCGATCGACGACGTGCCGCGGCGCGACGACACGATCGTGCTGGGCGACCCGGCGCTGCTGTCGCGCGCGCTGATCAACCTGCTGGACAACGCCGTCAAGTACAGCGCATCGCTGACGAGCGTCGAATGCAGGGTCGAGCCGGGCGCCGACGGCAAGACCGTGCGCTGCACGATCCGCGACAGCGGGTGCGGGATCAGCAGCGCGGACCAGATGCGGCTGTTCGAGCGCTACCGGCGCTTCCGCACCGCCGGCCAGCCGGAAACCAGCGGCGTCGGGCTCGGCATGGCGTTCGTCAAGGCCGTCGTCGAGCGGCACCAAGGCAGCATCCACGTCGACAGCGCCGTGCTGCAGGGCACCACGGTCACGATCACGCTGCCGGCTGTGACGACGCCATAACGACGGCGCTGGCGACGACGGCAGCACAAGCTGCAAGCGGCGAAGCGATGCCGCAGCCGCGCCCGATTCTTCGATATACTGGACCGAACCCTTTTCGGGGCAACCGCGGGCCACCACGCCCTTTGCAGGTTCGCCCCACCTGCGTGGAATTGCTCACCGTGAAACCGCGAGCCGGACTGATCCTCGAACTCTTCGTCAACCTGGTGCTGCCTTGGGTTGCCTACCGGGCCGCACAGCCGTATTTCGGCGAAACCGGCGCGCTGTATGCGTCGGCGGTCCCACCGATCATCTGGTCGATCGTCGAATTCATCCGCTCGCGCCGCGTCGATGCGGTGGCGGCCATCGTGCTGCTGGGCATCGCGCTGTCGATCCTCGGGATGGCGCTCGGCGGCAGCGCCCGCACGCTGCTGATGCGCGAATCGCTCGCGTCGGGCACGATCGGCGTCGTGTTCCTGCTGTCGCTGTTCCGCGAACGCCCGCTGATCTTCTACCTCGCCCGCGCCACGGTGGCCCGCGAGATGGACGGCGGCGCCGCGCATTTCGAAGCCGTCTGGAACGCACAGCCGGGGCTGCGGCAGATGCTCCGGCGGATGACCTTCGTCTGGGGCGCGTTCATGACGCTGGAAATGCTGCTGCGCCTCTGGATGGTCGTGACCTGGCCGGTCGAACGCGTGCTGGTCGTATCGCCGGTCATGGGCTACACGGTGTTCGGCTGTCTGCTGCTGTGGACGTTCTGGTACCGGCGGCGGATGCGCGAGCGCAACAGCGTCCACGTCCCGGGCCGCGACGGCGCCACCGAAACCGCCGGCCGCTGACCGCTCCCCACCGTCGTCGCACGACGGCTGCTGTATGATGCGCGGCGTCTCGTCCGACGAATGCCGCTCCTGTCATGTCTCTTTCGCTCCTTCCGTCCGCCACGATCTGGCTCGCCCTGTTCGCGGCCGCCGCGTTCGCGTGGCATCGCCCGCAGCACGGCCTGAGCGTCGGCCTCGCCGCGCTCGGCTATGCGTGCGCGCTGGCGTTCGGCATGCTCGGGCCGCTTGCGCTGGCCCCGCTCGCGTTGCTGGCCGCGGCCGCCTGGGGCGTGATGCCCGAGCGCCCGCGCGCGGTGCGCATCGCCGCGCACGTCGTCTTTGCCGCCGTCGCGATCGCGCTCAGCCTGCACCTGATTCCCGGCTTCCACAATCCGCGCGTGATCGGCCCGACGCGCTTCACGCCGGATGCCGCGCCGTTCACGATGTACCTGAATCTCGACAAACCGCTCGTCGGCCTGTGGCTGGTGTGGGTGCTGCCGTGGGTCGCCCCCGACATCCCGCTGTCGCGCGCGCTGCGCACCGGCGCGGTGGCGGCCGTCGCAACGGCGGCCGCGTGCCTGGCCGGCGCGCTCGCGTTCGGGATGGTCGGCTGGGCGCCCAAATGGCCGCCGTCGGGCTGGCTGTGGCTCGTGAACAACCTGCTGATCGTGACGCTCGCCGAGGAAGCGCTGTTCCGCGGCTACGTTCAGGGTGGGCTGACGCGCGCGCTGCACGCGTTCGCATGGGGGCCGTGGGCCGCGCTTGCGATCGGCGCGGCGCTGTTCGGCGCAGCGCATGCGGCCGGCGGCTGGCAATGGATCGTGCTCGGCACGGTGGCCGGCGTCGGCTACGGCCTAGCGTGGCGGCGCGGCGGGCTGCTCGCGTCCGCGCTCGCGCATGCGGGGCTGAACGTCGTTCACTTCGGCCTGTTCACCTACCCGATGCTCGACGCCGCGCGCTGACGGCCGCGCGGCGCCGCCGCTCAGTTGATCCCGGCGACCGCGTGCGGCACGTACGGGCGTTCGAGCGTGGCGATCTCGTCGTCGGACAGTTTCAGTTCGAGCGCGGCCAGTGCGTCGTCCAGCTGCTGCGGCTTCGAAATGCCGACGATCGGCGCGGTGACGCCGCGCTTCTGCGCAACCCAGGCGAGCGCGACCTGCGCACGCGGCACGTTGCGCGCGGCCGCGATCGTCGCAACGGCATCGACGACCGCCTTGTCCGACTCCGCCGTCGCGTCGTAAAGCCGCTGGCCGACCGCGTCGCTCTGCTGCCGCTCGGTCGACTCGTCCCAGTTGCGCGTGAGGCGGCCGCGCGCGAGCGGGCTCCACGGAATCACCGCGATCCCTTCGTCTTCGCACAGCGGCAGCATTTCCCGCTCCTCTTCCCGATACAGCAGGTTCAGGTGGTTCTGCATGCTGACGAAGCGGGTCCAGCCGTGCTGCTTCGACGTGTGCAGCGCCTTCGCGAACTGCCACGCGAACATCGACGACGCGCCGATGTAGCGCGCCTTGCCGGCCTTCACGACGTCGTGCAGCGCCTCGAGCGTCTCCTCGAGCGGCGTGCCGTTGTCCCAGCGGTGAATCTGGTAGAGATCGACATAGTCGGTGCCGAGCCGCTTCAGGCTCTGGTCGATGTCGGTCATGATCGCCTTGCGCGACAGCCCCGCGCCGTTCGGCCCAGGGCGCATCCGGTAGAACACCTTGGTCGCGATCACGATGTCGTCGCGTTTTGCGAAATCGCGCAGCGCGCGGCCGACGATCTCCTCCGACGTGCCGTCGGAATACATGTTCGCGGTATCGAAGAAGTTGATGCCGGCTTCAACCGCCCGCTGGATGATCGGACGGCTCTCCGCTTCCGGCAGCGTCCACGGATGCGAGCCGCGTAACGGTTCGCCGAACGTCATGCAACCCAGCACCAGCTTCGACACCTCCAGTCCTGTCGATCCGAATTTCACGTATTCCATTGCACGCCTCGCCATTGAAGTTGAGCTGACGGCCGGATGCGCGCCGCGCATCCGCCGAACCGTCGCATGGTATCCCGGGCGGCAAAAATGCGTGCGGCGTCGCCGCAAGGTGCGAAGGGCGTGCCCGCGAGCGCGAGGTCGTGCGGGGCGCCGGCCGCGCAGCACGTGCGCAGCGGCGCGGGTCGCTTGCTTACTTGGCCTGGTCGGCGATCGGCTGAAGGAACGCGGAAAAGCCGGTCAGCATGATCTGCACGCCGATGCACAGCAGCAGGAACGCCGACACGCGTTTCGCGACCTTGGTGCCTTCGCTGCCGAGGTAGCGCGACAGCAGCGCGGAGCGGCTGTAGACCTGCCAGATCACGATCGCAACCAGCACCGAGACGGCAATCGACACGATGCTCGACAGCGCGAACTCCGACAGCTTGTGCGTGCGGTTCGCGTTCAGCGCGATCGCGGTCGCGATCGAGCCGGGGCCGACCGTCAGCGGCATGGTCAGCGGGAAGAATGCGCGCGTCATGATCGCATTCGCGTCGATCGGCTTGACCGGCGTGTCGCCGCCGCCCGGCCCGTCGGGCTCGTTCAGCATCTGCCAGCCGGCCACCGCAACCGCGAAGCCGCCGCCGATCCGCAGCGCTTCCATCGAGATACCGAAGAAATGCAGCACCGGCGTGCCGGCGAAGAACGCGACCATCAGGACGACGAACGCGTTGAACGCGACCTTCCTCGCGAGCAGATCGCGTTCTTGCTCGGTGAGCGCCTCGGTCCGTTCGAGAAACAGGAACGCGATGCCGATCGGGTTGATGATGCCGATCAGGCCGGTGAAGCCGAACAGGATCTCGGAGATAAGGCGGTTGACGATCATCGGATGAAGAATCGGTCGGGGCTGGGCCGGCAGCGCGCCGGAGGTCACGCATTGTAGAGCAAGCGCCCGCGCCCGAGCCGCAAAATTCGGCCGGGCCCGCCGTGCCGTCGATCGTCGCCGTTTCCCCTTGGTTTCCCCGCGGTTTCCCCGCGGTTTCCCGTTACTCGGCGCCCGCCTCCCACGCCGGCGGCCGCTTCGCGAAGAACGCGGCGAAGCCTTCCTTCGCTTCCGGCGCCGCTCGCACGCGGGAGATCGTCCGTGCGGTGAAGGCCGCACGCTCGTCCGACGGCGGATACTCGCCGATCGCATCGAAGAAGCGCTTGATCTCCATCAGCGCGCTCGGGCCGTTGCGACCGAGTTCGGCGAGCGTCTTGTCGAGTGCTTCGTCGAGCGCATCGAGCGGCACGGCCTGGTGGATCAGGCCGATCGCGACCGCTTCGCCCGCGGCGAGCTGGGTCGCCGTCAACGCGAGCCGGCGCGCCTGGCGCTGGCCGACCGCCTCGACCAGATACGGGCCGATCACGGCCGGCAGGATCCCGAAGCGTGCCTCGCTGACCGAGAATCGCGCGTGATCGCTCGCGATCACGATGTCGCACGCCGCGCACAGGCCGACGCCGCCACCGAACGCATGGCCCTGCACGCGCGCCACCGTCGGCTTCGGGCATTGCCGGATCGCGCGCATCATCGCGGCGAACCGCTCCGCATCGCGCAGGTTCGCGGCCGCATCGTTCGCGCTCGCGCGCTGCATCCACTGCAGGTCGGCGCCCGCGCAGAATGCGCGGCCATCCGAGCGCAGCACGATCGCGCGCACGTCGTCACGACGGCCGAGCGTGGTGAACGCGTCGGTCAGTTCGGCGATCATCGTCTCGTCGAATGCGTTGAGCACGTCGCCGCGCTGCAGCGCGACCGTTGCGATGCCGCGCGCATCGACCGTGACGGCCAGGGTCTTCAATCCATCCATCGAACAGGTTTCCTCGGGTAGAACGGCAAACAGGGGAATCAGGCGGCCTGGCGGCGATCGATCACGCGCCTGGCCTTGCCGGTCGCGGTCGCGGGAATGCCGCCCGCCGCCAGCACCGTCACGCCGGACGACACGCCGACCATCGTCTTGATCCGGTGCTGCAGCTCGCGCGCGAGTGCCGCACGATCGCTTTCGCTGACGGACGCGGCCGCCTCGGAGCGCAGTTCGACCGCGAGGTCGAGCCGATCCATGTGCCCGTCGCGCGACAGCGTGATCTGGAACTGGCCCGACAACTGCGGCAGCGCGACGACGATCTCCTCGATCTGGCTCGGGAACACGTTCACGCCGCGCACGATCAGCATGTCGTCGGAGCGGCCCGTGATCTTCGCGAGACGGCGCATCGCGCGCGCGGTCGGCGGCAGCAGCGCGGTGAGGTCGCGCGTGCGGTAGCGGATCACGGGCATCGCCTCCTTCGTCAGCGACGTGAACACCAGCTCGCCCTGGCTGCCGTCGGGCAGCACTTCGCCCGTGACCGGGTCGATGATCTCCGGATAAAAATGGTCTTCCCAGATCACCGGGCCGTCCTTCGTCTCGACGCATTCGCACGCAACACCCGGGCCCATCACTTCCGACAGCCCGTAGATGTCGAGTGCGTCGATGCCCACGCGCGTCTCCACTTCCTCGCGCAGCGCCTGCGTCCACGGCTCGGCGCCGAAGATGCCGATCTTCAGCGACGATTCGGCCGGGTCCATCCCCTGCCGCACCATCTCGTCGATCAGGTTCAGCATGTAAGACGGCGTGACGAGGATGATCTTCGGCTCGAAATCGCGGATCAGCTGCACCTGCTTCTCGGTCTGCCCGCCCGACATCGGCACGACCATGCAGCCGAGCCGTTCCGCGCCGTAGTGAATCCCGAGGCCGCCGGTGAAGAGCCCGTAGCCGAATGCGTTGTGCAGTGTATCGCCCGGGCGGCCGCCGGCCGCGCGGATCGAGCGCGCGGTCACGTTCGCCCAGGTATCGATGTCGCGCGCGGTGTAGCCGACTACCGTCGGCTTGCCCGTCGTGCCGCTGGACGCATGCACGCGCACGACCTGCTCGCGCGGCACCGCGAACAGCCCGAACGGATAGTTGTCGCGCAAGTCGCTCTTGGTCGAGAACGGGAATTTCGCGAGATCCGCCAGCGACTTCAGGTCGTCCGGATGCACGCCCGCCGCATCGAACGTGCGGCGATAGTGCGGGACGTTGTCGTACGCGTGGCGCAGCGACCACTTGAGGCGCTCGAGCTGCAGCGCCTGCAGTTCGTCGCGGCTGGCGGTCTCGATCGGCTCGAGGGCGGCGGCGGAATGCGTCGGGTGAGTCATCGGGGTGCTCCTCCAATGGAGTGATGTCGTTATCGTGTTCGATGCAACGGGGGCGAGGCTACGACCGGAACGTGCGGCCGGCCGCATGCAGCGCGGCGATGCGCGGCGACACGCGATAGCGGTCCTCGCCGTAGCTCGCCGCCAGGTTCGACAGCACGCGATGCACGCGGCCGATACCGATCGCATCGGCCCACGCGAGCGGGCCGCACGGGTAGTTCACGCCCTTCTCCATCGCGAGATCGAGATCGGCGGGCGAGCACACGCCCTGGTTCACCGTGTCGGCCGCCTCGTTCGCGAGCATCGCGACGGTGCGCATCGCGACCATGCCCGGCACGTCCGCGACGCCGACGACGCGAAAGCCCGCCTGCTGGAACAGGCCGACCGCATCCGCGTAGGCCGCATCGCTACACTGGAGCGCGCGCGTCAGTGCAACGAGCCCGGCCTGCGCGTAATCGCGCGCAAGATCGACCAGCACGAGATCGGCCACGCCCGTCTGCGCAGCGCGCACGGTCGCGGTACGGCCGTCGGTCGGCGCGATCGATGCACGGCCGGCCGTCGCGAGCAGGTCGTCGGCATGCGCGCCGGCCTGCCGGGCGCCCGGAAAGCGTTCGGCGAAGCGCGCATGCAGCGCGGCGGCCGGGCCGTCCTGCGCAAACAGCGCGACGTCGGCCGGCGCGTCGCGCGGTGCTTCGAGATCGGGTGCGGGCGGCGTCGCGCCGTCCGCATACGAATAGAAGCCGCGGCCCGACTTGCGCCCGAGGAACCCCGCGTTCACGAGTTCCTGCTGGATCAGCGACGGCGTGTAGCGCGGATCGTTGAAGTACGCGCGGAACACCGATTCGGTCACCGCGAAGTTCACGTCGTGGCCGATCAGGTCCATCAGCTCGAACGGCCCCATCCGGAAGCCGCCGGCCTCGCGCATCACCGCGTCGATCGATGCCGGCGCGCCGCCTTGCTCGTTCAGCACGCGCAGCGCCTCCGCGTAATACGGCCGCGCGACGCGGTTCACGATGAAGCCCGGCGTCGATTTCGCCATCACGGGCTGCTTGCCCCACGCGGCGGCGGTCGCAACCAGCACCTGGGCGACCTCGGGCGCGGTCGCGAGCCCGCTGACCACCTCGACGAGCGCCATCAGCGGCGCCGGGTTGAAGAAATGCAGGCCGGCAACACGCTGCGGCACGCGCAGCCCGGCCGCGATCGACGTGATCGAGATCGATGACGTATTGGTGGCCAGCAGGCACGCATCGTCGACATGGCGCTCGAGCGTCGCAAAGATCTCGCGCTTCACGTCGAGCCGCTCGGCCGCCGCCTCGACGATCAGCGCAGCGCCCGCGAAGTCGGCCAGTTCACGCACTGCGCGAATCCGGCTGCCGGCCGCGTCGGCCTGCGCCGGTTCGAGCCGGCCCTTCTCCGCGAGCCGCGCGAACTGCGCGCGGATGCCGGCCAGCGCCTTGTCGCAGGCGGCTTCGTTCAGGTCGTACAGCAGCACCGCATGGCCGGCCGCCGCCGCGACCTGCGCGATGCCTGCGCCCATCGCGCCGGCGCCGATCACGCCGACGACGGCCGACGGCGCCAGCGCGCCCGAGTTCACCGAATGTGCAGAAGAAACAGCCATCGCTTGCGATCCGTCATGAAGTGGGAGTGTGAGTGATTATAAACCGACCGGTCGGTAGATTTATGTCAGGGCGAGCCCGAATTTGTCGTGCAAGAGACCGTTACGGAAACTGCAAAGACAAAAAAATTGAAAGGTCGGGGCACTTTTTATGAACCGAAAGGTCTATGAAAGAATTCGAATATGAGATAGTGACCCCCGAACGCCTGATAAAATTCGACAAACCGCCGGATTTCAGGGGGAAACCGCGTGTCACGCCGCCACTGCCGTCCATCGTCGGCCGCTCTTTCGGGGTCGGAACCGCGCCTCCGGCCCGTGCGTCGTCACACGTGCTCGCCTCGCCGTTCGCGGCCGGCTGCATCGAACCGTTTCATCCAGCGACGGGCTCCGGCCCGCCCGCGCCCCTCGCCGCCTCATGGCGGCGAACCCCGGGCAGCACCGTTGCGTGCAGCCCCCTTCGGTTTCATCATCCTCGTTCGGCGGATAGTACGGCCGGGCTTCGTCAACCCGTGACGACGCGTCGCGCGCCGTCACTCGCATAAGGAAACCCTCCATGCCGCTCTCGTCCAACCAGCTCCCGCGCTGGACCCTCGTGGCTCCGCTTGCCGCGTGGCTGGTACTCGCGCTGTCGCGTGTCGTGCCGGCCGAAGGCTTCGTCATCGCGGTGTTCGCCGCCGCCCTCGCCGGCGCCGTGTTCGCCGCCGTCCACCATGCCGAAGTCGTCGCGCACCGCGTCGGCGAACCGTTCGGCACGCTCGTGCTCGCGGTCGCCGTGACCGTCATCGAAGTCGCGCTGATCGTGTCGGTGATGCTCGGCGCGGGCCCCGAGAAATCGGGCCTCGCCCGCGACACCGTGTTCGCCGCCGTGATGATCATCTGCAACGGCATCGTCGGTATCTGCCTGCTGGTCGGCGCGTGGAAGCACGGCGAACAGGACTTCCAGGGGCGCGGCGCCAGCAAGGCGCTCGCGGTGCTGGCATCGCTGTCGGTACTGTCGCTCGTGATGCCGAACTACCTGAACGCCGCGCCGGGCCCGTTCTTCTCGAAATCGCAGCTCGCGTTCGCCGGCGTGTCGTCGCTCGTGCTGTACGGCGCGTTCGTGTTCGTGCAGACCGTGCGCCACCGCGACTACTTCCTCGCCGAGCACGACAGCGCGAACGAGGCCGTCCACGCGGCAGCGCCGAGCAACCGCACCGCCGTGATCAGCATGCTGCTGCTGTTCGCGAGCCTCGTCGCGGTCGTGCTGCTCGCGAAGCTGCTGTCGCCGGCCGTCGAGCACGCGGTGATGCGGCTCGGCGCCCCCGAGGCCGCGGTCGGTATCGTGATCGCCGCGCTCGTGCTGCTGCCGGAAGGGCTCGCGGCCGTCACCGCCGCACGCGCGAACCGCCTGCAGACCAGCATGAACCTGGCGCTCGGTTCGGCGCTCGCGAGTATCGGGCTGACGATCCCGACCGTCGCGGCCGTGTTCATCTGGGTCGGCCAGCCGCTCACGCTCGGCATCGGCGCGATGGAAACCGTACTGCTGGCGCTCACCCTGCTCGTCAGCACGCTGACGCTCAGCCAGGGGCGCACGACGGTGCTGCACGGCGTCGTGCACCTGTCGCTGTTCGCTGCATACCTGTTCCTGTCGATCACGCATTGACGCAGAAAGGCGCGCGGCCCGGCGGATCCTCTCCGCCGGGCCGCGCGCCTTCCTTCACGTCCCCTCAGCTTCCTTCGTTCCCGCCGCGCCGCCGTTACCGCACCGGAATCACCAGATGCTGGCCCGCCAGGATCAGGTTCGGGTTGGCGAGGTTGTTGCGGCGTTGAATCTCGCGATAGCGCTGGCCGCTGCCGAGCTTGCTCGCCGCGATCATGTTCAGCGTGTCGCCCGCCTTCACCACGTACGTATGCTCGCCCGACGCGGCCGCGGTCGTCACCGCCTGGTCGCTGACGAAGTACTTGCGCAGCAGGTCGAGATACTGGGGCGACTGCTTGAGCTTCGCGATCGCGGCATTCAGGTAGATCAGCAGATCCTGGTCGTCCGCGCGCACGCCGATCTTGTACGCGATGTTCGAGCCGTCGAGCTTGGTCACCGCGAACTTCAGGTCGGTGTCCTTGATCGAGCTGACCGCGAACGGATAGTCGTAGATGAACGCGTCGACCGTATGGCCGTCGATGCTCTTCGCAATGAAGGCCGGATCGGAATCGTCGACCTCGACGAACTTCACGTTCGGGTACTGGCGCGTGACGAACGCACGCACGTCCGGGTCACCCTTCAGGATGCCGACCGTCTTGCCCGCAAGATCGTCGGTCGAGCGGATCGCGGAGCCCTGCCGCACGATCAGCGAATAGCCGAAATCGTCAACGTACGGCACCGAATAGACGACGCCCGACGGCGTGTTGTCCGGGAACGTCAGCCCGTCCATCGCCACGTCGACCACGTGGTTCCCCTTCGCATCCGTATCGAGCAGTTGCTTCGGCACGCCCGGGTATGTGTCGACCTCGTGACGCGTATCGACGACCACCGGCTTGCCGCCGTGCGAGAACGACGGATCCGCGAACAGCAGCCGCGCGAATTCGACGTTGAAGCCGTGCGGCATGCCCTTGTCCTCGCCGAAGAACGGTTCGCTCGGGTTCTGCACGGAGATCCGCACGATGCCGTTTTCGGCAATCGATTTCAGCGCGCTGGCCTGCGGCGTGAAGCCGGCCGGCAGGACGTTGGCCGACGGTGAAGGCTGCGCGGGCTGGCCGGTGTCGCCATTTTGCGCGGACGTCGATGCCGGAGCCGCGTCATGCGCGGGAATCAACGTCGACAGGCCGCCCTGATGCACGATCCATACGCCGACGAGCACGACCAGAAATGCGATGGCGCCAAGAAGTTTTTTCATGGTTGCAAGCCTGCAGGAAGTTATTGTTGTTTCGACGGCAGTTGCGCGGGAGTCGTCGCGTCGAGCCCGGGCGCGTGCGGCGCGTTCATCACCGCCTGCTGCTGTGCCTGCTTGACCTCGGGGTTGTCCATCAGCGACGTCTCCATTTCGGAGAACGCCTTGTTGACCGAGCGCATCACCGAATCGACGGCCACGTCGGTCTTGATCTGCTCGAACGTGTCGGACGCTTGCCGGCCCGCGAGCTTGTTCATCTGCTGCGCGGCCTGCGACATGTCCCACATCGCCTTCGCGCGGTCGATCGCCGATGCGAAGTTCTTCAGTTCGGCCTGCACCTGCTTGTAGCGGCCCTCGCGAAACGAGAGCAGCTGCTTCATCGTGTCGAGCTGCTGCCGGAAGCGCGGCGCGTCGTCCGGATACTGCTTCTCGAACAACTCCGTCTTGTTCTCGAAGTTCTTCACCTCGGTGCGAAACGCGGTGATGCTGTCCGCGAATTTCTGCGCTGCCTGGCGCTTCTCCGCGAGCTGGTTGATCAGCGTCTCGATCGGATTGGCCTGCGCCTCCTGGACGATCATCTTCACCTTCTGGTTCGCGAACTTCATCGCGACGACCGGCGCGAAATAGATCGCACCGAGGCCGATCACGCCCGCCGTGACCAGTGCGATCACGCCCTTCAGGATGAACAACGCCGCCGGTGCCGCGATCGCGACGCCGGCGATGATGATCGCCCACTTGATCAGCTTGACCTTGCCACTCCCCGAACTGCCGTTTGCTTCTTCATTCGAAAGCTGCGACATGAGTTTTTCTCCTTGAACCTCGAACCGAACTGCGTGCGTTTGCCTCTTCAAGCTCAATCGAAATGCTTCGGACTCCGGTGCCGCCGGGCAGTCAGGCAAGCCGGCGGCGCAATGCAAGGATGGGCGCGACGGACGTCACGAGACGCCGGTGTAGGCGCCGTTCGGGATGCGGTGGTGAGGAGCGGCAAACGACGCTGCGATGCGGCGCGCCGGACGGGCGCCGTTCATCGTCGCGGCTCGCGCGCGGATGGGAAAGTGTACCGATGCACGGTACGAAACGGGATGACGGATACGTGACGCGACAGGCGTCGGGTGAAGCGTTGTTCCGGCGGGCCGACAAACGCGGGGCCGGTATTCCGGTACGAGTGCGTAAAGGCTCATCGTTGTTCTTCTGCGTATCGCGGGTGCAGGAACCGCGCGGCCGGCGCGTCCCGCTCCAAATGCACGGACGTATCGTGCGCCGACCGGCATGCAGCGTCAAGCAGTTGTCGCAGTGCAGCGAAGCGTCGCGTTCCTCCGTTGGAACACCGGTTGCGAACCAGCTTTCAGCACGGTAAGGATTCGCAGGACTGCGACCCGTCGTGCTCGGTCAGGATTGCTTGCCAACGCATGCGCAAGCTTCCGGATTGAAAGCTTGTCACGCTCGGCCTCGTCCTTGCGACCGGCTCAGAATCCGTAAAGCACGGTCGGGTTGTCGACCAGAATCGCGCGGCTGACCGCGTCGTCCGCCGTGCAGTCGTCCAGCCAGCCGAGCAGGCGCAAGTCGTCGGGGGCCGGAGACGCGTTCGGGTGCGGCCAGTTGCTGCCCCATACACAACGCGCCGCGTGGTGGCGCGCAAGCACGGCGGCGAGACAGGCGACATCGTCGTAACCGGGCGCGCCCGAGCGCGACGTCTCGTACGGCGCGGACAGCTTCACCCATGCGTGGCCACGATCGAGCAGGCGCCGCAGCGCGAGAAACTCGGGCGCGTCCGGCGCGACGGGCGTCAGGAACTTGCCCGTGTGATCGATCACGACCCGCGCCGGTAGCGACGACAGCAACGGCAGGACCTCGGGCAGCGTCCGGCCGTCGAATTGCAGGTCGACGTGCCAGCCAAGCGGCCCGATCCGCGCGGCCACCCGCTCCAGGTCATCCCACCGCGCCAGGCCGCCCGCCAACATCATGAACCGGACGCCGCGCACGCCCGCCGCGTGCAACCGCGCCAGCTCGGCGTCCGGCACGTCGACCGGCAACGTCGCGACGCCGCGCGCATGCTGGCCGAATGCGGCCAGCGCGTCGAGCAGGCAACGGTTGTCGACACCATAGCCGGTCGGCTGCACGATCACGACACGGCCCAGGCCGAGCGTCTGCTGCACCCGGCGATACGCGTCCACCGGCGCGTGCGGCGGACGGAACGTCGCCGTCGGCGCGAGCGGATAGGCGTCGTCATAGATGTGGATGTGGCAATCGCACGCGTGGGCCGGCCGCCCGGTGGGAGGGTCGTGTCTCATCGCGCTCCCGGCCCGGTATCGGCCCCCGCCGTGCGCCAGCGCGCCAGCCGCGTTGCGTGCCCTGCGTTGACGGCGCCGCGCGGCATCCTTCCGGCGAGCAGCGCGGCGAGCTGATCGACCGTCTCGAGCGCCTGGTGCTCGACCGCGGGCAGCGTCAGGCCGCCGACATGCGGCGTCGCGATCACGCGTGGATGGGCGGCGAGCGCGGGCGTCGGCATCTGGTCCGCCGCGCGCCCGACGTCGAGCGCACAGCCCGTGAGCCGGCCGGTGTCGAGCGCCTCGGACAGCGCCTGCTCGTCGACCAGTTCGCCGCGCGACGCATTGATGAAATACGCGCCCGGCTTCATGGCCGCGAACGCGCCCGCATCGATCAGGTTCGCGGTGGCCGGCGTCGCCGGCGCGAGGCACACGACGAAATCGGCCGCTTGCAACAACGTCGCGAACTCGACCTGTTCAAGCATCGGCGCGTCGACGCGCACGTAAGGATCACTGACGAGCACGCGCATCCCGAGCGCCGTCGCGATCGGCGCAAGGTGGCGCGCGATCTGTCCGTAACCGATCAGGCCGAGCGTGCTGCCGCGCAATTCGCGCCCCATCTGCGGCACGGGCGGCATCCCGAGGTGGTAGGCCGACGCATAACGGCCGATACCGCGCGCGAGATCGATCATCGCGCCGATCACCCACTCGGCGACCGCCGGCGCGAAGCCGGGGCTCGCCTGCGTGACCAGCACGCCGAACGCGCTCGCCGCGTCGACATCGACGGTGCGGATGTCGACCGCACAGCGCAGGAACGCCGCCAGTGCGGGCAGCCCGGCGAACAGCGCCCGCGGCGCAGGCGTCTGCCGGTACGCGATCATCGCATCGCAACCCTGCGCGGCCGCGATCAGTTCGTCCGTGCCCAGCTCGTGATCGAGCGGGTTGCACGTGACGTCCGCGATCGCCTGCAGCGCGCGCATGGCCTTCGCGCCGAAATAACGGTCGAGCATCCCCGAAGGATGCGTTACGAAGACGCGCGTCATGCGGCCCCTCCGTGCGAGCGGTCCGCTTGCGGCGGCGACGCGACCGATGCGCGCTCGACAAGCGTCACGCCGGAAAATACGTGCGGCTCGTGCGCCAGCGGCGTATCGCCATCCGGCCGCATCACGCGCCGCACCATGTCCTCGGCCATCTCGGTGACGGGCAGTTGCACCGTGGTCAGCGCCGGATTGGAAATCGCCGACAGGAAATGTCCGTCCATCCCGACGACCGACACGTCGTCCGGCACGCGCAGGCCGCCGTCGCGCAACCCGGCCATCAGGCCGAGCGCGAACAGGTCGTTGACCGCGACGATGCCGGTCGGCCGCGCCGGATCGGCGGCAAGCGCGACGCCCAGCGCACGCCCCACGTCGACGATCACGGCGTCGCCGTACTCGTTCGCGGGGCCGCCGTCGAGCACCCGCGCGTGTGCGTCGATGCCTGCCTCGCGCGCCGTCTCGAGAAAGCCGCGGATCTTGTCGCTGCGGCTCACCGTCATGCCGGCGACCGTCGCGAACGCGAGCCGCCGGTGTCCCGCATCGACCAGGCAGCGCGTCGCGAGCCGCGCGGCGGCCTCGTTGTCGGCGGTGACGTGTTCGACCTTCGACGACTCGCCGGGCGTCGCGCGCCGGTCGTAGCTCACCACCGTCATCCCGCGCTCGGCCGCGCGCTCGAGGTGGCGCTCGTCGGCCAGCGACGAAATCACGATCACGCGCCGCACGCCATGTGCGAACAGGTCGTCGAAGAACGACGCCTCCTTCTTCGCATCACGATATGTATTGCCGATCAGCACGCGATGGCCGTACCGTTCCTGCGCGCAGGCCTCGACCTCGCGCGCGATGTAGCCGTACATCGGGTTCGCCATCGATGGCACCAGCAGCCCGACGAGCGGCGTCTGTCCCGTCTTGAGCTGGCGCGCGAGCGTGCTGGGCCGGTACTGCAGCACTTCCATCGCGGCCTTCACGCGTTCGAGCGTTTCCTGCTTCATCTGGTCGGTACGGCCGTTGAGCACGTTCGAAACCGTGCTGACCGATACGGCCGCATGACGGGCCACGTCCTGAATCGTACTCATGTCGTCTTGCTGTAAAAGGTGGCTACAGGCCGAAACGGGCCGGCAGCCACAACGAAAACGCCGGCACGAGAATCAGCGCCACGAGGGCGGCGACCAGCACCAGCAGATATTTCACCATCGGCCGCGCGACGTGGCGGACTTCGGTGCCCGTGATCGCACAGGTCGTGAACAGGCCCAGTCCGACCGGCGGTGCGAACAGCCCGAGCCCCATCGCCACCACCACGACCGTGCCGAAGTGCAGCGGGTTGATGCCCAGCTGCAGCGCGATCGGCGCCAGCAGCGGCCCGAAGATGATCAGCGCCGGCGCCCCCTCGAGCACCGCGCCGAACACGATCATGACCAGCGCCGCGAGCAGCAGGAACATCGTCGCACCGTACTGGTGGGCGAACGCGGTCATTGTGCCCGAGACCAGCGCCGGGATTTGCTCGATCGACAGCGCGAACGACACGCTCGACGCCGCGGCAACGATGAACAGGATGCCGCCAGCCATCGATGCGGCGCGTACGAGCACACGCCCGACCGAACGCCAGGTCAGCTCGCGAAACGCGAGCCAGCCCGCCACGAGCGCATAGACCACCGCGAACGCGGACACCTCGGTCGACGTCGCGATCCCCGACGTCACGCCCTTGCCGATCATCGCGACCATCACCAGCGCAACCAGCGCGCCGCCCGCGAGCGGCAACCATGCGCGGCGTTCCGTGAACACCGCCGAGACGTCGATCCTGCGCCCGGTCACCACCGTGACCGCCGCGAGCGACGCGGCCAGCACCGCGGCCGGCACGATGCCCGCGACGAACAACCCGGCAATCGAGATGTTCGCGACGAAGCCCATGATGATCATGTTCACGCATGGCGGGATGGTCTCGGCCATCACCGCGCTGCACGCGAGCAGCGCGGCGGTTTCGTCGGGATCCTGGCGCGCGCGGCGCACGGCCGGCATCACGACGCCGCCGACTGCCGCGATGTCGGCGAGCTTGGAGCCCGACACACCGGAAAAGCAGGCCGTCGCGAGGATCACGATCAACCCGAGCCCGCCGCGCACGCGCCCGAAGATCCGCAGCAGCAGCTCGACGAGCCGCGCGGACATGCCGTTCGACTCCATCAGCAGCCCGGCCAGCACGAAGAACGGCACGGCGAGCAGCACGAAGTGGTCTGCGCCGGCCATGACCTGCTGCGAATAGACGAGCAGCGGCAGGGTCGGGTCGGCCAGGAAATACAGCAGCGCCGAGAACGCGAGCACGAAACCGATCGGCACGCCCAGCACGAGCCCGCCGACGAAACCGGCCGCCAGCAGCATGCCCGGCGCGATCGCGTGCGCCGGCGCCAGCGCATTCCATCCGTACAGCGCGGCCGCGAGCCCCGCGCAGCACGCGAGCGTGCCGATTACACGGCGGCGCGGCGCGTCGAGCGCGTTCGCAAGCGCGAACACGGTCATGAACAGCGCGCCGAACATCATCGGGTACACGTTGATCCAGCCCGGCAGCCCGCCCGGCGTCAACTGGTCGTACGAATCGGCCAGCAACTGGCACGACGACACCAGCAGGTTCAGCGAGACGGCCGCGACGATCCAGTGCCCGATCTGCACGAGGGCGCCCTGCCAGCGCGCGGGAAACCAGCCGCGGAACAAGTCGATGCCGACGTGCTGGCTGCGCCCGAGCACCGTCGCCGCGCCGAAAAACACCAGCACGATCATCAGCGCGCTCGCGACCTCTTCGGTCCAGTCGAGCGGATCGTGCAGGAAATAGCGGCACACGACCGACACGAACACGACGAGCACATCGACGGCCAGCACCGCCGCGGACGCGTATTCGATCGCGCGCAGCATCGCGTCCAGCATGCGCGCGACGCGGCGTGCCGGGCGGCCGGCGCCGGGCGCCGCCGCGGCGCCCGAAACGGAACAGGTCTCCATCGTTCAGCCCCGCCCGGCGGCGATCGCCGGAAACAGAGGCGCGGTCGCCGGATACTGCGTGGCGAATGCCGTATAGAGCCGGTCGTGCATGGTCTGCCGCAACGCCGTGCGTTCGGCCGCCGACATCGGATGGAAGCTCATGCCGTGCTGCTTCAGCGCCTGCTCGGCCTGGTCGGCCTTCTGCGCGGCAATCGCACGCTGCTGCGCGGTTGCGTCGGCTATCGCGCGATCGAACGCGGGGCGCAGGTTCGCCGGAATCCGGTCGAGCGCGCGCCGCCCCATCACGACGGTCATCGCGGCAAACACATGGTGCGATTGCCAGCACGATTTCACCACTTCGTCGAACTTGCTCGCGAGCACCGTGGCCGGATCGTGCTCGAGCCCGTCGACGACGCCCGTCTGTACGGCCATGTACAGCTCGCCGAACGGAATCGGTGTCGGCACGGCTCCCATCGCCTTGAAGGTGTCCATGAACGCCGGCGTCGGCAGCACACGCAGCTTCGTGCCCTTCAGCCCCTGCAGCGCCAGCACGGGCTGCTTCGTGAACACGCAGCGCCCGCCGAAATGCGAGCCCCAGGTCAGCACCGAGCAGCCCGCGCGCTTTTGCAGCAGCGTGTTCAGGCTTGCACCGACCGGGCCGTCGAGCACTTTCGCGACATGCGCATAGCTGTCGAACAGATAGCCGAGATCGAGCATGCCGAGCTCCGGCGCCACCGTCGCCCAGATCGACGAGCCCGCGATCATCATGTCGATCGCGCCGATCTTGACCTGCTGCACGACATCGCTTTCCTTGCCGAGCTGGCTGTTCGGAAAGTAGTCGACCCGGATTGCGTCGCCGACGCTCGCCTTCAGGTTCGCGGCAAGACGCTCGTACCACACGTAGTGCGCGGCGTTCTGGTCGGCCGGCATCGACGACGAGCAACGCAGCGTCACGACCGGTTGCGCGCGCACGGCTTCCGGCAAGCCGCCTGCGGCCGCGAGCGTGGCGGCGGACACCGTCTGCAGAAAGCGCCGCCGGGTGTAGGTATTCATGGGCCGTCTCCTTTGCGATGGCGTCTCGCGACGCACTGTATCGATTTAGTGTATCGATACAGTAATACGACGACCGATGAGATCAAAATGAGGGTTTTCCCGTGACGAGGGTAAAAATGCGAGATCCGTGCCGTCGATTTCCGGTCGGTTTATTTGTAAATCAACGGGATTCCCGCCAATTCCAAATCATCCGTAAATGATTCGAGCGGGCAACCCCAATCATCAGACGACAGACTTTTGACCCAGCCTGCGGGCGGGACGCCCGCGCGAGTCGCCGCCCTTACGTGCCCGCTTCGTCCGCGTTCTCGGTCAGGAACCGCTCGACCATCGCGTTGAACACCGGCAGCGCCGGATTGTCGTTGTCCGTGCGCCACGCGAGATACAGCTCGGCCGCCACGTCGGCGCCCGCCAGCGGCCGGAACACCACGCCGTCGACATGCAGCTCGCGCGCCGACGCCGGCACGAGCGCGGCGCCGAGCCCCGCGCGCACGAGGCCGAGGATCGTATGCGTCTGCCCGACGTAATGCAGGTAGTTCGGCAGCCGCCCCGCGTTCGCGAACACGCCGGAAATCAGGTCGTGGAAGTATTTCCCCTCATTCGGCGAATACGCGATGAACGGCTGCCGGTCGAGATCGTCGGGCCCGATGCGCTCGCACGCGGCGAGCGGCGCGCCCTCCGCGACCGCAACCAGCATCGGCTCGCGCTGCACGAGCCGGTATTCGAGCGGCTGGCGCGCGGCGCGCTGGCGCACGAAGCCGGCATCGAGCATCCGCGACGCCAGCGCATCGATCTGCACGGTCGACACCATCTCGCGCAATTCGATGTCAACGTCCGGCAGCGCGTGCGCGGCATGCGCCAGCAGCATCGGGATCATCCGGTATGCGCTGACCGCCGTGAAGCCGAGCGTGATGCGGCCGGCGCCGCCGTGTGCGACGCGCTGCGCGGCCTGCTCGGCCCGTGCGGAGAATTCGAGGATGTGCCGCGCGTCGCGCAGAAAACGCTCGCCGGCCGCGGTCAGGCTGACCTGCCGGCTGCTGCGTTCGAGCAGCGCGATGCCGAGCGCATGCTCGAGCAGCTGGATCTGCCGGCTGAGCGGCGGCTGGGTCATGAAGAGCCGTCGGGCCGCACGGCCGAAATGCAATTCCTCGGCGACCGCGACGAAGCAGCGAAGCTGGTGCAGTTCAATCATCCAATTCTTGAATCAATCGATAGTCTTTTGATGTTAGACGGATATCAATGTGATTTCTATACTCGGTTGCACCTGATGCGCGGCCCGCGCCGCGCACGCCGACCGAGACCTTCATGACCATCGACATCCTCCTCACCCAGCCGCTCCCCGACGCCATCGACGCCGAACTGTCCGCCCGTTACGCGGTGCACCGGCTGTATGCGGCCGAGCAGCCGGACGCGCTGCTCGATCGCGTGGCCGCACGCATTCGCGGTGTCGTGACCGGCGGTGCGAACGGCCTGTCCGCCGCGCTGATGGACCGGCTGCCCGCGCTCGAGATCGTCGCGATCAGCGGCATCGGCACCGACGCAGTCGATCTCGACCGCGCGCGGGCACGCGGCATCCACGTGACGACGACGCCCGACGTGCTGACCGACGACGTCGCCGACATGGCGATGGGGCTGATCCTGACGACGCTGCGCGACCTCGGCGCCGGCGAGCGGATCGTGCGCGCCGGCCGCTGGGGCAAGACGACCCAGCCGCTCGCGACGCAGGTGACCGGCAAGCGGCTCGGCATCGTCGGGCTGGGCCGGGTCGGTCGCGCGATCGCGCAGCGCGCGCAGGCGTTCCGGATGCCCGTCAGCTACTTCGGCCCGCGCGAGCATCGCGACAGCGGCTATCGCTTCGTGCCCGACCTCGCCGCGCTCGCGCGCGACAGCGACGTGCTCGTGATCGCGGCATCGGCCGATCACGGCAACGTGCTCGTGACGGCCGACGTGCTCGCCGCGCTCGGCCCCAAAGGATTCCTGATCAATGTCGCACGTGGCAAGCTGGTCGACGAAGCCGCGCTGATCCGCGCGCTCGCCGACGGCACGATCGCGGGCGCCGGCCTCGACGTATTCGCGAACGAGCCGCACATACCGGCCGAGTTGCTCGAGCTCGACCGTGTCGTCGTGCAGCCGCACCGTGCGAGCGCGACCCGCGAAACGCGCGAAGAGATGGGCCGGATCGTGCTGGCCAACCTCGCCGCGTGCTTCGCGGGCCAGCGCCCGCCGACCAGCGTCACGCGCTGATCACGGCGCACCGCTGCGCCGCCCCTCGTTACAACACCGGATGTCTCCGCTCGACGGAGGCCAGGAGACACGCATGCCCAATCGCTCCAGCGGCGCCGCCCTCGCCGCGTCGCCCGCCGCCTCGCGCACGATCGGCCGCGTCCGCTATGCGGTCCTCGCGCTGATCTTCGCGGTCACCGTCATCAACTATGCGGACCGCGCGACGATGTCGATCGCCGGCACCGGCGTCGCGCACGACCTCGGGCTGACGCCCGTGCAGCTCGGCATCGTCTTTTCCGCGTTCGCGTGGGCCTATGCGATCGGCCAGATCCCGGGCGGCTGGCTGCTCGACCGCTTCGGCGCACGGCGCGTGTACGGCCTGAGCCTGCTGCTGTGGTCGGTCTTCACGATGCTGCAGGGCACGGTCGGCTGGCTCGCCGTGCAAGGCGCGTCCGCCACGCTCGCGCTGTTCGTGATGCGCTTCATGCTCGGCCTCGTCGAATCGCCGGCGTTCCCGGCCAACTCGAGAATCGTCGCGTGCTGGTTCCCGACCGCCGAACGCGGCACGGCATCGGCCCTGTTCAATTCGGCGCAGTACATGGCCGTCGTGCTGTTCTCGCCCGCGATGGCGTGGCTCACGCACGCGCTCGGCTGGGTGCACGTGTTCCTGTGGATGGGGATGCTCGGCATCGCGCTCGCCGCGCTGTGGTTCGCGTGGTATCGCGAACCGCACGGCCACCCGCGCGTGAGCGACGCGGAGCGCGACTACCTGCGCGCGCACGGCGCGCTCGTCGATCTCGAGGCGAACCGCGTGCGCCATCGGTCGCGCGTGTCGTGGCACGAGGTGTCGCAACTGTTCCGCCACCGCAACCTGTGGGCGATCTACGTCGGCCAGTACTGCATCACGGCACTCACCTACTTCTTCATCACGTGGTTTCCGATCTACCTGATCAAGGGGCGCGGGATGACGATCATGGAGGCCGGCTGGGTCGCCGCGCTGCCGGCGATCTGCGGGTTCACGGGCGGCGTGCTCGGCGGCGTGCTGTCGGACTGGCTGATCCGGCGCGGCATGCATCCGTCGAAGGCGCGCAAGACGCCGTTCGTCGTCGGGATGGCGATGGCGACGCTGCTCGTGCTTGCGAACGGCGCAACGTCGAATGCGGTCGTGATCGCGCTGATGACGATCGCGTTCTTCGGCAAGGGGCTCGCGGCGGTCGGCTGGGCCGTGCTCGCCGACACGGCGCCGGAAGGGATGGTCGGGCTGAGCGGCGGCGTGTTCAACGGCCTCGGCAACATCGCCGGGATCGTCACGCCGCTCGTGATCGGCTATTTCGTCGCCAGCACCGGCTCGTTCGCCGGCGCATTGTGGTTCGTCGCCGCGCACGGGTTGCTCGGCATTGCCGCCTACGGATGGCTCGCAGGGCGCTTCGAGCGGATTCGCATCGCGCCGCGCGCATGAACCTCGCCGCGGCACCTGCGGTTCGCGCGGCGCACGCCCGCCCGGATCGTCACGCGCGCTTGCGACCGCCCGGCATCTGTTCGGTCGTCAGCCGGTCGAGTTCGCGCAGGTCGTTCTCCAGCGCGGGCGTGAGCGTCGTGCGCAGGTGGTCGAGGAACGTGCGGATCTTCGCGTCGAGATAGCGGCGCGTCGCGTAGACGGCGTACACGCTCACCGTCTGCAGCCGGTACTCGGGCAGCACGCGGATCAGCCGTCCTTCGCGGATGTCGTCGAGCACCGTATACAGCGCGACGCACGCGATCCCGCGCCCGGCGCGCACCGCGACGCACAGCGCGTCCGGCACGTTGACCTGGAACGGCGCGGGCTGCAGCTCGTAGACGGCCTCCTCGCCATCGCTGCGCTCGAGCCGCCACTCGCCGGCCGGCGATGCGGGTGTATCGAGGCGCAGGCACACGTGGTTCGGCAATTCGTCGGGCGACTGCGGCGTGCCGTGGCGCGCCAGGTATTCGCGCGACGCGACGAGCACGCTGCAGCTCGTGCCGCAGGTCTGCGCGACATAGCCCGAATCGGGCAGTTGCGACGCCGTCACGATCGATACGTCATACCCCTCCTCGACGAGATTCGGCATCCGCTGGGCGAGCGTCAGCTCGACCGACACGTCGGGGTTGTCCTCCTGGTAACGGACGATCGACGACACGACATGACTCTGCCCGAGCCCCGTCATCGCATGGATGCGCATCTTGCCGCTCGGCCGCAGCAATGCGTTGCGCGCCTCCGCGTTCGCGTAGTCGATTTCCGCGAGGATCGATTTCGCGCGCTCGAAATAGCGTTCGCCGCTTTCGGTGAGGCCGAGGTGGCGCGTCGTGCGATGCAGCAGCCGCGTCTGTACGTGCGCTTCGAGGTTCGATACCGCGCGCGAGACCTGTGCAGTGGTCGCGTCGATTTCCTTCGCGACCGCAGTAAAACTGCCGGATTCGACAACGCGCACGAACAGGCGCATGTTTTCGAGCATGTCCATTGGATTGGCTTGGGGGGAGTCTGTGGGGAGGCGTCGGCAGCGCTCGCGTCAGGTGGAGAGCGGAACGCAGCCGCGAACCACGTCGAATCGATCACCGTGCCGGGGGAAAGGCGGGAGAGCGGGCATCGCGTACGGGGTTCTGGCATGACGGGGGATTCAGTGGCCCGAATTGTACGCCGCTGCAGACAAATTTGCGCTGGTTTCCGGCCCGCAAACTCTCATCTGATGAAAGGTCATTGCAAGCAATGCGCGTCTCATACGCGCAACGGCTTGAAGCAGCGCGACAATTTGTATCACAACACGATATAATTCGCGGCTCGTCGCTGCGCGCATCCGCGCCGTCACCTTTATCGCTTACGGTCCATGTCGTCAGGCTCCCCTTCGTCGCGCCGCACGTTGCGGCAATGGCTGCACAGCTTCATTCCTCATCCGATGTCGCTGGGCTGGCGCGAGCGCCTTCGTTCGTGCACGGGCGCGCTCGTCGGCATCGCGACGGTCGGCGTGACGATGCGGCTGCTGCCCGGCGTGCCGGGCCTCGTGCCGCTGCTCGTCGCGCCGATGGGCGCGTCGGCCGTGCTGCTGTTCGCGGTGCCGGCGAGCCCGCTTGCGCAACCGTGGTCGATCATCGGCGGCAATCTCGTCGCGGCGACCGTCGGTGTCGCGTGCGCACAGTGGATCGCCGATCCGATCACGGCCGCCGCGGTCGCGATCGCATGTGCGATCGGCGGCATGTTCGTGCTGCGCTGCGTGCACCCGCCGTCGGGCGCCGTCGCGCTCACGGCCGTGGTCGGCGGCCCCGCGATTCATTCGCTCGGGTTCGGCTTCGTGCTGGAGCCGATCGCGCTGCAATCGGTCATCCTGCTGTCGGCCGCGCTCGCCTATCACGCGCTGACCGGGCATCGTTACCCACATGGCGGCGTGCGCCCCGAAGCGAAACCGCAGGCAGGCGGCGCCGCACCGGCGCGCGGCGGCTTCACGCGCAGCGACCTCGATGCGGTGCTGAAGCGCCGCGGCGAGTGGCTCGACGTCGATCCGGACGATCTCGAGGCGCTGCTGCGCGAAACCGAGATGCAGGCCTATGCGCGCACCTTCGGCCAGCTCTCGTGCGCCGACCTGATGACCAAGCATGCGATCGAAGTCGCGCCGTCGACGTCAGTGACGGCCGCGCTCACGCTGCTCGACCGCCACCGCGTAAAAGCGCTGCCGGTCGTCGACGGCGAAGGCCGCCTGACCGGCATCGTCACGCGCGCCGACCTCACGCGCCAGCTGCGCCGCCCGACCCCGCTGTGGCAGCGCCTGTCGGCACGGCTGCCGCAATCGTTCGGCGGCCAGCCGGCGAGCGTCGCCACCGTGATGACGCGCGATGTCGCGTGCGTGCCGGAGACGATGCCGATCACCGCGCTCGTTCCGCTGTTTACGCATTCGGGCCACCACCACATTCCGGTCGTCGATGCATCGCGCCGGCTCGTCGGAATCATTACCCAGACGGATCTCGTCACGGGCCTCTATCGCCAGGCACACATGCTCGAGGCCGCGTAGCGCATGCCGCGCATGTAACGCCACGTAGCAGCCAGCGCAACACTGAATGCATTCTTTTCCCTAGAATTCGGCCATTTATATCATGTTGTGATATATTTATCGCTACCGAAACTGACTGTCCGACCGCCCGATGAACGATACCCGACGCGCGCTGGCGAAAAGCGATTTCCAGCAACTGTCCGAGTTCCGCTACCAGATGCGCCGCTTCGAGCGCTTCTCCGAACGCGCCGCGCAAAGCGAAGGCGTGACGCCGCTGCAATACCTGCTGCTGCTGCACATCAAGGGCTATCCGCATCGCGAATGGGCCACCATCGGCGAACTCGCGGAACGCCTGCAGGCGCAGCATCACGGCGTCGTCGCGCTGGTTACGCGCTGCGAATCGCTTGGCCTCGTGAAGCGCAAGACGAGCGAAGCGGATCGGCGGCAGGTCGAGGTCCACCTCGAGCCGGCCGGCGAGACGCTGCTCGCCCGCCTCGCAGCCATGCATCGCGCCGAGCTGAAGTCGCTCAAGGGCGCGTTCCAGGTTCCCCAGATCGATTACTGACCCCTGCTCTTTCCACTCCGATGAACGCACCCCACAAACGCGATTTCGCGACCAACGACCGCCTGCCCAGGATCGCGTTGCTCGCCGCCGCGATCGGCCTGCTCAGCACGCTGGCCGCATTCGTGCTGTTGAGCCTGATCCACCTGTTCACGAACCTGTTCTTCTACCAGCAGGTCTCGTTCGCCGACCGCTCGCCGGCGAACAATACGCTGGGCGCATGGGTGATCGTCGTGCCGGTGATCGGCGGCCTGATCGTGGGGTTGATGGCGCGCTTCGGTTCGGAAAAGATCCGCGGCCACGGCATTCCCGAGGCGATCGAGGCGATCCTGTTCGGCAAGAGCCGCATGTCGCCGAAGGTCGCGATCCTCAAGCCGCTGTCGTCCGGCGTCGTGATCGGCAGCGGCGGCCCGTTCGGCGCCGAAGGCCCGATCATCATGACGGGCGGCGCGCTCGGTTCGCTGATCGCGCAGTGCGTGCACGTCACCGCCGCCGAGCGCAAGACGCTGCTCGTCGCCGGCGCGGCAGCCGGCATGACGGCCGTGTTCGGCACGCCGGTCGCCGCCGTGCTGCTCGCGGTCGAACTGCTGCTGTTCGAATGGCGTCCGCGCAGTTTCCTGCCGGTCGCGCTCGCCTGCGCGGTGGCCGGTTTCGCCCGCGCCGTGTTCTTCGGCGTCGATCCGCTGTTTCCGCTGACCACCGCCGCACCGACACCCGTCGCGCTGCTGTCGTGCATCGTCGCGGGCCTGCTGTCGGGCATGCTTGCGTGCGGCCTGTCTGCAGCGCTCTATCGCGTCGAGGACACCTTCGCGAAACTGCCGGTGCACTGGATGTGGTGGCCCGCGCTCGGCGCGATCGTGATCGGCATCGGCGGCTGGCTCGAGCCGCGCGCGCTCGGCGTCGGCTACGACGTGATCGGCGATCTGCTGCATCAGCACATCGCATTGAAGATCGCGCTCGCGCTGCTGATCGTGAAGGCTGTGATGTGGGTGATTGCGCTCGGCTCGGGCACGTCGGGCGGCGTGCTGGCCCCGCTGCTGATGCTCGGCGCCGGCCTCGGCACCGTGCTGTCGCCGATGCTGCCGGGCGGCGACCCGGCACTGTGGCCGCTCGTATGCATGGCCGCAACGCTCGGCGCGACGCTCGGTGCTCCACTGACCGCGATCGTGTTCGCATTCGGCCTCACGCACGACGCGAACGCACTGCTGCCGCTGCTCGCGGCGACGCTCGTCGCGCACGGCTTCGCGACCATCGTGATGAAGCGCTCGATCATGACGGAAAAGATCGCGCGCCGCGGTTATCACATCTATCGAGAATACGGCGTCGATCCGCTCGAGCGGCACGACATCGGCGAAGTGATGACGTCGGCCGACCTGCTCGTCGCGATCGACGGCGCAGCGACGCTCGATGCCGTCGAGTCGCAGTATTTCGGCGTGAAGCAAACACACCGTGCGTACCCGGTCGTGCAGAACGGCCGCCTGCTCGGGCTCATCGATCGCGCGACGCTCGATGCGCAGCGTGCGCAGGCCGCGGCCGACACGCCGATCGCGGGGGCATTCGCCAACCGCACGCCTGCGGTCGCGCAGGCGCACGAAACGTGCCGCGTCGTCGCGTCGCGACTCGCGATGCTCGGCCTCGAACGCCTGCCCGTCGTCGCCGACGAGCAATCGATGCGTCTCATGGGCATCGTGTCGCGCAGCGACCTGATCAAGCCCGCCCTCCAGCACTTCGACGACGAACAGAAGCGCGAACGCTTCCGCCCGATCGTTCCGGCCAACCTGCGCGACATCGGCACGCGCAAGGCCGGCTGACCCACCGCGCGCCGCGGCACCCTCGCCGCGCACGACCCGCTCGCGTCACCGCTTCCGCTCGATGCGGCACGCCCCTCGCGTGCCGCATCGCATTCCGCCGCTTTCCGTGTTTAAAGTTGGTTAACAATTAGACGGGCGAAAGTTTGTCATCATGGAACTCATGCGACGGGGCCAACCATCCAGCCATTCCACTTCGCGATCAAATAAAGAGTCGCGGCACGGCATGCAGACGCATGCCGCTCGCCGCGACCGTCACGTCACCACACGACCGGGCCGCGCGCCGACCACGCCGCGCATGGCGTCGTGCCGCACACGATGCATGCCGTGCCGCAGCAAAGTGCACAGCATCGCAGCCGCCATTTGGCAAGTGCGTTAACAACTTGTTTCGGAATAGCCGGAACCGTGCTCTGCCGATGCAATCTCACTTTTACGCAGTCCTGTGCTGCGCATCCCACTCAATCAATCACGACTCGAGGGAGATAACGTGAACGTGAAATACTTACCGCTCATCGCATTGACCGTGGCATTTTCTGCTCATGCAGCCGATTCTGCCCTGCAGAACGTGGGACAAAGCCAGAAACCCGCCGACCAGGTCGCGCAGTGCATCGCGAAGACCTGGGCCGACAAGTCGCAGCAACAAGTGACGTCGCAGTATGAACTCGCGAACGGCCTCGCGATGGCCGTGTATGCGCCGGGCCAGCAGCCGCCGAACGGCGCTGCCGCCGTCGTGCGCCCGGCCAACACCGCGAATGCGAAAACCTGGGTCGGTTTCCGCGGCGGCGATGCATCGTCGGCCGGCGACATCAACGCCTGCCTGTAACAAGAACAGGCGCTCCGGATGGCCTCGGCGCCATCCGCTTGCGACAAGCCCCGCTTCGGCGGGGCTTTTCTTTTGCTGCGCGGCTGCCTGTTACAGGTAGCTGCAGACGTAATCGAGCGTCTCGAGCACTTCGATGTCGAAGCGGCTCTTGCCCGGCACCGAGAACGATTCGCCGGCGCCGTAGGTCTGCCATTCGCTGCTGCCGTCGAGCTTCACGCGGCACTTGCCGGCCTGCACTTCCATCAATTCGGGGGCGTCCGTGCCGAAGTTGAGCGCGCACGGCAGGATCACGCCGAGCGTCTTGCGCGTGCCGTCCGGGAAGAGCACGGTATGCGACACGCACTTGCCGTCGAAATAGACGTTCGCGCGCTTGACGACCGATACGTTGTCGAATTGGGTTGCACTGGTCATGAAATGCCTCTGATTGCTGGATGCCGGATGGCGATGTTGTTGGAGGCCGGCCGGAGCGGCGGGCCGGCCGCTATGATACCGGCTCGCGCGGCATGTGCCGGAATGGCGTGCCCGCCGCGCAAGCCGCGTGCCCGTCACACGACGGCAACGCCGCACGGATAATCGTCAGGATGACGATGCATTTGAGATCGTCAACCGCGGGCGCCGATTCACCGCAGCCCCTTGCGCCGCGCGGAATCGCGCAGGCAGTCGAGCAACATCGCCGCCGCCGGCGTCAGCGGGCTGTCGCGGCGCGTGATGACCTGCACCGAAACGCCCGGCAGGCGCTCGCGGATCGGCAGCACCGCGAGCTGGTCGCGCGCCCATTCGGCCTGCAGCAATTGCTCGGGCATCGACGCGATCAGGTCGCATTCCATCATCAAACTGCGCGCGAGCCCGAAGCTCGGGCATTCGACGACGCGCGCCGGCACCGGCAGCCCGTAGGCGACGAACGAATTGAACAGCACCTGCGTCGAGCTTTCCGGCGACGGGTTCATCAGCCAGTCGGCCTCGACGAGATCGGCGAGCGACGTGGCCGACGCGAGCGGATGCCCCTTGCGGGCGACGATCAGCGACCGGCTGGCATAGAGCTCCGCGTGATCGAATTCGGCCGCGAGCAGTTCGGGCACGACGACGGCCACCGCGAAGTCGAGCGAGCCATCATGCAGGCGCGGCAGCGCGACGCCCGGAAACCCTTCGATCAGGTTGACGCGCGCCACCGGGAAGCGGCGCCGGAATGCGCGAAACGCGTCGGGCAGGATCGTCACCGCGGCGGCAGGCGTGATCGCCGCCGCGACGGAGCCCGTCATCGCGCCCTGCGCCTGCTCGATGTCGTCGCGGGCGCGCTGCATTTCGGCGACGATCAGCCGCGCGCGCACCTGCAGTTGCTGGCCGAACGCCGTGAGCTGCACGCCGCGCGCGGTGCGCACGACGAGCGACACGCCGAGCGCGATCTCCAGTTCCTTGACCGCCTTCGTCAGCGCCGCCGGCGACACGTTCAGGCGCCGCGCGGCCGCGCGAATGCTCCCCTCTTCCGCGACGGTGACGAACGCTTTCAACTGATGGTATTTCATGGCGGCAACGCGTGACCCGTGGAAACCCTGTGCTGCGCGGCACACGCCAGCTCAGGGTATTCCCGAGCGGCAACCGGTGGTGAGCACCAAAGCAATTTATCAGCTTCTGGTACACAAAAGAAATTTATATGCTTGCTCGTCATAGGTGCGTCAAACGCCCCACCTGCCCCACAGGAGAGACCATGCTGCAAGCCGTGAACCCCGTCATCCCCGGTATCGCCGCGATCGCACCCGAGCTGGTCGAAGTGCGCCGCCGCATCCACGCTCACCCCGAACTCGCGTTCGAGGAAACGCTCACGAGCGATCTCGTCGCCGAACTGCTCACCGGCTGGGGTTATGAAGTGCATCGCGGCATCGGCAAGACGGGTGTGGTCGGCGTGCTGCGCGAAGGGCAAGGCACGCGCACCGTCGGGCTGCGCGCCGACATGGATGCACTGCCGCTCGCGGAAACCACGGGCCTGCCGTACGCCAGCCGCCACGCGAACAAGATGCATGCATGCGGCCACGACGGCCACACCGCGATGCTGCTGTGCGCGGCGCGCCACCTCGCAGCCACGCGCCAGTTCTCCGGCACGCTGAACCTGATCTTCCAGCCGGCCGAGGAAAACTTCGGCGGCGCGAAGGCGATGATGGACGACGGCCTGTTCGAACGCTTCCCGTGCGACGCGATCTTCGCGATCCACAACATGCCGGGCCGCGCGGCCGGCGACATGGCCTTCCGCACCGGCGCCGCGATGGCGTCGGCCGACCGCGTGACGATTACGCTGCGCGGCGTCGGCGGCCACGGCGCGATGCCGCATTTCGCGCGCGATCCGATGTCGGCCGCGGGCAGCATCATGGTCGCGCTGCAGACGATCGTCGCACGTGAGGTCGATGCGCAGCATGCGGCCGTGATCACGGTCGGCAGCGTGCAGGCCGGCGAGACGTTCAACATCATTCCCGAAACCGTCACGATGAAACTGTCGGTGCGCGCACTGAACGCCCACGTGCGCGCGCTGCTCGCGCGCCGCATCGAAGCGCTCGCGAAAGGCCAGGCGGAAAGCTTCGGCGTCACGGCGGAAGTCGACTACGACTACGGCTACCCGGTGCTCGTCAATCACGCGGAGCCGACCGCATTCGCGGCCGACATCGCGCGCCAGATGCTCGGCGCCGAACGCGTCGAAACCGACGCCGCTCCGTTGATGGGCAGCGAGGATTTCGCGTTCATGCTCGAAGCGCGCCCCGGCTGCTATGCGTTCATCGGCAACGGGATCGGCAGCAAGGGTGGCTGCATGGTGCACAACCCCGGCTACGACTTCAACGACGACATCCTCGCGATCGGCGCGAGCTACTGGGTTCGCATCGCCGAAGCCTGGCTCGCGGCCTGACAGCCCTTCACCCCATCGTTTCGCGCCCAACCGGGGAGCCCCACATGGAAACGTCCGCCCTTTCGTTCGCCGGCATGCCGGTCGATGCACGCGCCGCCGCGAAGAAACGCCGGCTGATCGCGGCCGCCGCCGTCGGCAACGCGCTCGAGTTCTACGACTTCACGGTCTACAGCTTCTTCGCGATCCTGATCGGCAAGCTGTTCTTTCCCGTGCATTCGTCGTTCGGGCAGTTGATGCTCGCGGTCGCGAGCTTCGGCGTCGGCTTCGTCACGCGCCCGCTCGGCGGGCTCGTGATCGGCATGTATGCCGACCGCGCCGGCCGCAAGAAGGCGATGATCCTCACGCTGTTGCTGATGGCGCTCGGCACCGCGACGATCGCGGTCGCGCCCACATTCGCGCAGATCGGGCTCGCCGCACCGCTGCTGCTCGTGCTCGCGCGCCTGCTGCAGGGGTTCGCGTCGGGCGGCGAAGTCGGCGCGTCGACCACGCTGCTGCTCGAACAGGCGCCGCAGCATCGTCGCGGCTTCTACGCATCGTTCCAGTTCTCGAGCCAGGGGCTCGCCGCGCTCGCCGGCGCGCTGACCGGCGTCGCGCTGACGTCGACGCTGAATGCCGCGCAACTCGAAAGCTGGGGCTGGCGCGTGCCGTTCATCATCGGCACGCTGTTCGTGCCGCTCGGCTACTGGCTGCGCCGCACCGTCGAGGAAGTGCCGGCCGCCGCGCCTGCCGCCGCGCACGACGAGCCAGTTGCATCGCTGCCGCTCGCCGACGTGCTGCGCCATCACGGCAAGGCCGTATTCGCAGGCCTCGGCGTGACGATCGGCGGCACGTCGATCCACTACATCATCGTATTCTACATGGCGATCTACGGCGTGCAGGTGCTGCACCTGCCGACCTGGCTGTCGATGACGGCCGGCTGCGTCGCGGGCGCGATCCTGATGCTCGTGACGCCGATCGGCGGCCACCTGTCCGACGTCTACGGGCGCAACCGGATCGTCTGGTGGACGCGTATCGTGCTGATGGCCGCGATCTATCCGGCGTTCGTCGCGCTGAACCGCTGGCCCGGCGCCGCATCGCTGCTGTCGATCATCGCCGCGCTGTCGATCGTGCATGCGATCAACATCGGCGCGACGGGTGCGATGCTCGGCGAACTGTTCCCGCGTGCGGTGCGCGCGACCGGCGGCGCGCTCGTGTACAGCATCGGCGTCGCGATCTTCGGCGGCTTCGCGCAATTCTTCGTCACGTGGCTGATCGCGGCGACCGGCAACCCGAACGCACCTGCGTGGTACGCGATCGGCTGCGGTGCGATGACGCTGCTTGCTGTCCGCTGCATGGATGAAAAGGCCGGGAAGGCACTTGACTGACCGGTGGCCGATGCGCGATGCGCGATTGACGTGGTACGCGCGCATCGTGCATGATCGCTCCATGCGCCACATCACGACCACCACCTCGACCACGACGCGCACGACCGCCTTCGGCGGGCTCGTGCGGCGAGTGCGCGCAAGGTCGTAGCGCCATCCCTCACAGGCCCCGCCGGTTCCGGACGGGGTCTTGTCGTTTCTCCGTCCGTACTGGTCACTCAGGAGAAACGCAATGTCCGAAGTCTCTTCCCCGAAACGCGCACTGCTCGTCGTCGACATGCAGGTCGGCCTGTTTCACGGCCCCGACCGTCCGTACGACGGCGAACGCGTGCTCGCGAACATCAACCGGTTGATCGGTCGCGCGCATGAAGCCCGTGCGCCGGTGTTCGCCGTGCGTCACACCGGGCCGGCCGGTTCACCGATCGCACCCGGAACGCCGCTGACCGCGCTGGTGCCGGAACTCGCGATCGATACGGCGCGCGACACCGTGTTCGACAAGACGCGGCCGAGCTGCTTCGCGGGTACGCGGCTCGCCGAATGGTTGCGCGAAGCCGGCATCGGCGAGATCGTCATCGCGGGAATGAAGACCCAGTACTGCATCGACACGGCCTGCCGTGCGGCCGCCGATCACGGCTTTCGCGCGGTGCTCGTGACCGACGCGCACACCTGCATGGACACGCCGGAACTGCCGGCCGAGAGGATCGTCGCGCATCACAATGCGACGCTTGCCGGCCCGTTTGCGACGCTGACTACGACCGACGCGTGCGTGTTCTGACGCACGACGCGCCGATCGGATTGGGGCGCGCGAGAGAGCGCGTTGCGATAACGTCAGCACTGAGCATGCACATCATCGCGTGCCCCGACGGAGCGTGCGACGCATCGCTGCCGCCGAGATGCTCGACGTCTCTCAGCAATACGCCTCATTGGCTCCACCGGTTCCAGACGGGGTCTTTCCTCGTCTCCGTCCATACCGATCACTCTCGAGAACGCGATGGCCGATCCGCTATCTTCAACACGCACTGCCCATCAGCGACACGCATGCCGGGATGCTTTACGGCCTCGAACGTCCATACGAAGAGAAACGCGTGCTCGCCAACATCACCCTGCCGATCCCGTCCCGCGTCGGCGGCTACCGCCTCGACTTTATCTCGACGAGCCGCATCTTGAATTTCACAGTGCGAAACATATTCACGCCGAGATTGAAGGAACGACGGCTGACGCCAAAATCCATCAATATCGGTTACTGAATATCAATCGCATGCGAATGTAAGCGGCTTTTTCCCGCCGTCGTGCAGTTACCGTAATCGCATCGGACTCATATTTTGGCGTCGGACTATCGGGCTGCGAGAACTCGGAGAATGAAGATTCGACTACGATGACCGTTGGATAATACGACGCACGTCGTGACCTGCAGGGCCGACGACGTTGAATATGCACGACAAGCTGCGCGGCTACTATGAACAGGAACTGGCGAAGCTGGAAAATCAGTTCGCAACCTTCTCCAACGAATATCCACGAATTGCCGCCCGCCTGAGCTTTACAGGCGGACAGACGGACGACCCGCACGTCCAGCGGATGATGCAGGCATTCGCGTTGATTGCAGCCGAAATCCGGGCCAACCTGGACGACGGCGCACCGAAGTTCACCGAAGCGCTGCTTCATGTCTTGCACCCGCACTACTTGCGACCGTTCCCCGCATGTTCGATCGCTCGCTTCGATCCGATCAAGGAATTACCGGGCAAGCCGGTCGTCTTGCCGCGTGGCATGGAGCTCACGTCGCGCGGCGGGGAAGTTCGCTTTCGAACCGCTTATGACGTAACGCTTGCGCCGATCCGCATCGCAAACACTCAATTCTCCCGCAGCACCGTCGCACCGGCACAAGTCGCATTGCCGCCGAACACAACCCGCTTCATTTCTATCACGATTGAGCCGACGATCGCCGCCTCGCTGCTCGGCGCCGTTTCGCCCGACACGCTGCGCGTCCATTTCGCTGGAGAACGCCAGACCGTCGTCGCGCTGCTGGATACGGTCCTGCTGCGCGTCCGGGGCGCATTTGTCGAAGCGGACGACAGTGGACGGTGGTTGCCAATTGCAGGGATACCGGTCACTCCGGTCGGGTTCGGCCCGAACGATATGCTGCTGCCGCCGTCGCAAAATTCGCCGCTGGTTCAACCGCTGCTGGAATACGTCGGATTTCCGGACAAGTTCGATTTTGTCGACATTCATTTACGCCGATGTCTCAAACCTCTCCAAATGAATCGCGCGCGGCGATTAACCCTACATTTGGCGATCGAAGGTATGCACGCCGATTCGCGGGTCGCGCAAGCGCTCACCCCGCTATCGGCGGACAACATGGGATTGTTCTGTACGCCAATCGTGAACCTCTTTAAGCATATGGGAGTGAAGTCGTCGCGCGGCGAAATCGTCGCAGATTATCCCGTAGTGCCGAAACCGAGCCGACCAGACATACGCGGCATCTATTCGGTTGATGCGGTTCGCGATCTGTCAGACGGGATCGCTATTTCACCACTGAATGCGTGGGGTGTCGGCGCCGGCGAACGGTTCTGGATCACGCGCCACGGTCCCTACGCGGCAATCCATCACCCCGGACATGAAACGTCGCTCGTACTGCTACGAGCGGACGGGACAGCGGTGGCGAAAACACCGCTGCAATTGAGTGCCGACCTCACCTGCACGAATCGCGACTGGCCATCGCGGATGCGGATCGGCTCCCTCAAGGGCGATCTGAAAAACGAAAACGATCAAGTGCCTTGCAGGATTACGCTGCTGAAACAGCCGACGCCGACCTATAGCGCGTCCCGTGAGTCGGAAGCGCAGTGGCGCGTGCTCGCACTGACGACAGCCAACCTGACGCAGTTGACACGCGGGGGGTGGCCGGACTTCGTGAAACTCGTGCGCCAACTTGCACCGAGCGACCGACGCGCCGAACACGTCGGGGCGATTTCGTTCGTCAAGCGAAACGTCGTCGAGAGACTACTGGCGATCAAGCCGCATTCGGCCCTAGTGAGAGGCTTCGAAATTGTGATGGCGGCAGATGAGAGCGCGTTCATTGAAAACAGCATGGGTACGCTGATCCTTCAGCTCGACCTATACCTGTCGCGGTACGCGCCCGCCAATAGCTTTACGCAGCTCGTCGTGCTATCGAAGAACGACGGCTCCGTGATCGTTCGTTGCCCGACGCGGCCGGGCCTCGCGCCGCTGTTGTAGCGTTACACAAGACTCGAAATCAGGTGACAGCCGCATGTTGCTCGATGGCCGTGTCGAGCAATCGGAATGCCGTTGTCCTTCATCGATTCATCGCCTTCCTCGATGAGGTTCGGTGACACGTCGGGATGCTGCGGACACGACACGCGATCGCCCTTGCGAGCGACATAGCGACCATCGAATTTCATGGTCGATGAGCCCGTCTCGACTTTGCCGCCGTGGTCAGTGTCGTCACCGACGCGAATCAAGTTCATCATGAAATGACCTAGATAGTTTTCGCTAATTTCGACCCATGCCGTCAAGCTTTAGAAGCTGCGCCTTCATTGCATCAAGAATACAGGTAGCATCTTTGCCGCATAAATTTCGCTTCGAAAGCCATTCTCTTTGTTGGCCAATTGCGTCGCCCAGCGACTCCCCGGCCGATTTTCTTTGCTCGATCAATTGTGAAAACGATGTAGCAACGCTTTTATCAAACGATGAAAGCTCATATGAGCCGCATATCTCCATCTCCACTTCACTCTTTGCCTTGTTGCAGTTGAAAGATGGATTAGGCTTCGCGTTATCGCGAACCCGTTTTAGAGTGAGAATCGTTTCCCCATACCACCGCAGCAGAAGTTTTCCGGAACTAGGAGAAAACATCCACGCACCACTTTCTTTATTTGATGCCCCCAAACTTCCTTGCCATGGCTGAGCACCACAAAAGACCCGAATAACATCAACCGCCGTTGATCCCGGAATATCAATTTTGTAATTTTTTTCGGTAGCATTTATTGCTGGATTTCCAAATCCAGACATGCTTGATGAAATCAGTTCGCGCAAGCTAGTTTGTGAGGTTTTGCTATTTATTTCGGCACAAGATTGATTTTCAGGGGCGTCAGTCCATATCTGATTTTTTTTAAAAACGAACAGCCTTCCTACCAACCTTGGATCATTCCATCCGTAGCTTGGAGTCCACTCCGCATCAGCATTCAAGTGCACCGACTGTACTTCCCACCGACCTTCAATGACTGGATTCCATTCGGCAGCAATAGCTTGCAACGACTGGAGAAAAATAAATAACCCAACCCACATCAGTTTAAAAATTTCTCGCAATCTTATCAACATGCCACCCCCTATGGACTTACAAGTTCGATCATTCATGATTAATCGGCACACCGTTCATCTCATATCGTCCTTCTTGATACAAATTCACTTCATCATCTCGTCTGTGCACGAGACCGGGAAGCACCGTTCCCTTTGATTTAATGCCCTCTTTAATCTTACTCATTGCAGCGTCAACTTTTCCATCGTTAATCAAATTCGTCACACTGTCCCATCGCGCCGCAGGGTTGTAGGCAAAGCTGACAAGTGCATCAAATTGATTCTGAGAGAGTTCGATTTTTATTGAGCGCCGGACCATTTCCTCATATGGCTTGACGGTATGGCGCAGTAAACCGACCTCTTGCTCATGGGTCAGATCGACCAAGTTTCGATTATTTTTTGCGAAATCATTGGCGTCAGAATCCTGTTTTCCCGCAGCCTTCGCGATACCTGCGGCGGCTTCGTCAGACAGGCCAATGGCTTTCATGTCCGCAGCAATCCCTGCCTCGCTGCGCCCCTTCATATCATATCCAGCTCCCAACGTAACTCCGCTTGCTCCGCCGGGCCAATGCAATCGATTAGTCGTGCCAGCCTGCGCCTCGTGTGAAAATATAAACCATAACCCATCGTCAGAAAGAGCGTGACCGATGGTCACCTCTTTCGCCGTGAAATTCCCGATCAACCCAATCGGATGAAGATGCCAAGGAGAAAGGTCCGCGGGGAAGCCGTCAACGCCCTTGATTTGCTCCCACCACTGAAGCTTCGCGAGCCGTTCAAGTTCCGTCTTCCACATCTCGGTCTGCTTCTGCATGAGCGGGGTGAGTTCTTCCCACTTGCCCAGACCGCCACCCCATTCGGTTTCGTTACGCACGACCAGATGCGACACCGCTTCGGCCATCCACGGAGTTTCCAGCGCGTGTTTCAGTTCTTGCGCCGTCACCTTTCCGTCGTGGTCCGTATCGATCGCCTTTTCAATCTTTGTGATGAGTTCGCCAGCGTTGACCTTCGCAGTTTCCCCCAAAAACTCAGTGCCTTCCTCGTCCGCCATATACTGCTCGGTCGTATGAATATGACGTTTGAACATGTCGGCAGGGTTGACGCTGCCGTTGTCCACCAATTCGAAACCCGGCCATTCCCAAGGGCTACGAAGCTGTACGTGAGGGTGATCGGTGTCGCACACCCAGCCAGTCAGGCCGGAGCCGTCCTTCGAGCCAACCGTGATGTTCCACCAATGATGGCCCTTGTCGTCGACCGCGACATTGCCCTCACCGAGTTTGTCGAGTTCAGTACGACGCAGCACGTCACGGAAGTCCGCGCCCGGTCCGCTTGCCTTGGAAACGTCCAGCGGAAAGTTCTGCCATCCCGCAACGTTCGTCGTGCTGATCGTGTTCGCCAGACTGCTTTCGACCCACAGCGGATTGCCAACGTCCGCTAACTTTTGTTGGGCCTTCTGTTTGCCTTTCGCGGGCACGTTAGTCACGCTCTTGGGCTGCACCTTGATCCAGCGCGAACCCTTTTTTACATCGCCTATCGGCACGAGCTTCAACCCCGATTGAGTCAGTTTCTGATCGGGCGTGGGAATTTCGCTGACCAGTTTGGCCCCCGGCTCGATTTCCAGAAGCGGTTTGTTTTTCTCGTTCAATTCTTTCGCACGCGCGCGGCTTCGATCGATGAAGTCCTTCAGGTCCGGCCCCGCGAATACTTCGAGATGCAGCATCGGGTAGTTCGGCTTCGGCGGTATCGGACTGGCTTTCATGGGCCATTGATACTGGCCGACATGCGCGACGACTTCGCCCGCTTTGACGCGTTGCGGCTCCTTCAGGATCACGACCGTATCAAGCGGCTGCGGATCGACAACGGCGTCCAGTTCCCCTTTGAACACGTAGCTCCACTGCGCTTGGGGAGACACCGGCTTACCAACTTCCGCAGACAAAACCGTGCCCGATTTGATGGACTTGATCTTGATCCAGTCCCGGTGGGCGGGATCGCCTTCGCCCGCAATGATTTCGGCCCCGGTCGGTAATATCCCGATAATCTTGCTCTTGCCGTTCGGCAATTCTCGAATATGCAATCCCGTCTCGGGCGGCGGCAGGGCGACATCCTGATCGGTATCGACGGGCGGCGGTGCGTTCTCGTTCGTATTGTTAATCGGCAGATCGTCGGCCCCATCGGTGCGCCTCGCAGGCGGCTGCGCAGGCGCTTTCGGCTTCGGAACGGCTTGCTTGTCCTTCGCCTTGTCGCCCACCCGATAATAGCGGTCGCCTTCCCAATAGGACATCGGCGAGAGAGGTACTTGATTCGGATGCCGGTCGGTTTTCGCTTGTCCAAGCGATTTTTGATAGGTGTTCCAATCCATCGTGTGCATGTACAGGCTGAAGAACACGAGGGGTTTGTCGTTCCCCGGTTTGCTGTTTGCTGGCGCGTGATCGGCCGGAGCGGACGCGGGTGTGGGAGGCGCGGCGGTGGTCGATGCGGGCGCGGGAGCCGACGCAGGAGCCGACGCTGGTTTGGCAGGCTCTTTCGGTGCTGGCTTCGGCGGCAGTTTCAGTTCATGCCGGACCAGTACAAAACCGGTCGAGAAGTGCGCCAGACTATTGTCCGGGTACTTCGTTTCCTCGTATTTCGTGTTCAGCCGGTACGCGACGATCTTACCGTCCGCAATTGCGCGCACGCCGCTATCCTGCGTCAGCATTTGCGCACTGCCTTCGTCGAAGTGCACGCCCCCATGCCACATGCCACTGATGCCCAACGGAAAAAAGCCGGTCCCGCACTTCGCGAGCGCCTTGAAATACGTCATCGGGTCCGCCGCGTCGCTCTTGTCTGCGGGCGTGAACGGGTAGGCCCAACTCAGCGGCCTATCAACCGGCTCGGCGTGCTTGGGGGCCGAGTGAGGAGCGGCCGCTGGATGGTGCTTCTTTTTAGGCGTTGTTTTGCTCATGATTCCCGACTCGGATTCGGTTTTCAGAATTTTTTATGTTGATACGATACCGGCTGCGCGATTCAACCGGAGAACAGGGTGAAACGCCCGCCATCGACCGATACCGGCGACGAATGCAGCGGATTTTTCAGCGTACCGCTTGCCGCGCCGGCCTTTTCCCAATCCGCACACTTTTCCACAATCTGACCTGACGTTGCGTTTTCGATCATGTTCGCCGTCAATTTGATATACGAACCGTTCGCGCCAATCCAGATTTCGTCGGCCGACAGGTACATCTTCTTGCCCGCCGTAATCTTCACATCCTGCGATGCAGCCAAGCTCATCGAATCGTTCTGTGCCTGAAGGTCGATCGGACCACTCGCCGCGTAAATTTTCACTCCGAGTTTTTCCGCAAACAGGCTGATTTGTTCCAGTACGCTGGCAAGCAACGCACGGCCGGCTGCGAGGTTGATGTTCTCGCCGGCGACCACATTGGCCTGCTGGTTTGCTGTGATGTGCGCCGATCCTTGCGTCGATGCGGCAATACCCTCGGGGCTCGACAGCAGCATGATCGGCTTCGCGAAGCCGTTCGCGTTGCCCGTGCCGCCGCCTGCCGTGCGACCGCCCTTGGTTGTGCCTGCCACCGGGTGTTGCGTCGCGTCGGTGAAGGTCTTCAGCGCGTTGTGGCCGTCTTGCTGGCTTTGCGCCCGATTCGTCTGGCTCGCCTTTGATGTTGTTTCCAGCGTCGCCTCGGCGCGGGTCAGTTGTTCGGATGCCGCCGTCGCGCTCATCGGTTGCGTCGCGGCGGGTTGCGTCGAAACGTAGAGCCCTTGTTCGGCCCGCACCGCACCGTAGCCCAATGACTTGAGGTCAAAGCCCTGCCCGATGAACGCGCCGCGCGTGTTGCTCGAATGCTGGATCAGATAGCCCAGGTGCAGATGGGAGCTATAGCTCGTCGAGTACAAGTGCACACGGTTCTGCCCGCTGGCGTCGTCCATCATCAGTTGGTTGTAGCCTTCGCCGCCGTATTCGCGCGACAACAAGCCAGAGGTCAGCCCGTGCGTGTGCCATTCGGGCATGCTTTCGCCGCCGTGCATTCTGGACAGGATCACGGGACGATCGCAATCACCGTTGATGAAGCCGATCAAGACTTCGTCGTTCTTGCGCAGTGGAAACATGCCGCCGCGCTTTCGGCCCGCATCGGGCATCGCCGCACGTATCCACGCCGACACGTTCTGGTCGCCGTCATTGAGTCGATTGGACGTCAGCCGCACCTTCGCACGCAGCATCGCATCCGTATAAATCTCTTCGTCCTCGGGACCGCCGACGATGCCCGTCTGAAGCTGCATGATCGGCTTCTTGTGTTCGAACGGACTACGAAACGCGACGCGGCGCCGTTGCGCTTCGATTTCGACGTGGAAGAATCCAACGCCGCCGTCGTCATGGCGCACGGACGAACCCGCACCGCTCGCGCGCGCTTGCTCGACTTCAGCGCGCAGGCTCCTGCGAAAACGCATCAGGTTCTCGAGTCCCGGCACGTTATTCTGGATGAGCCAGTTCACTGAGAGAATCGCCATTTCGCGATCCTGATCCGGTTGTGCGTCATGCACCGGGTGCCCGGTCAGCACCCCATAGCGGCCAGGCCATGCGCAACGCAATGCGCCCACGCCGTAGAAGCGTTGCGCGCGTGAGCGCCATTCCTCGGTGACAACGTTTGCCTGAGCCTCGCCCATGTCGCGATCGGACCACGTATGCGACCCGGTGTATTCGTACTGCTCACCCAGCCCCGGTACATCGTCAAGATCGAACGCAGGCATCGTGACGTGCTTCGAAAGATCCGGACGCTTGTAGTCGAACGTACCTGTGTCGAGTTCGGCCGACTGGATTTCCTGCGAATCGATCCACTCGCTAAGACCATCGAATTCTTCGTTCTGCACTGAGCGGCTAAACAAAATGGTCTTTTGCTTCAACTCGGGGACCGAGAAAAGATCGTCCATGATGACGACCTTGTGCGACTTGCCGTCCTGCGCGATATCGAAACGCGGAAAAAGGCCGAGTTCTTCAAATGTACGGTGGACGTAGTTCCAGTCGGATTCCCATTGCATCCGCTGCGAATACGAGCGCAATGCCTGACGCAGTTGCCACGTAAAGTTACCGGCCGCCTGCGGATACTTCCCAAGCACATCGGACACGGTTTGTTGCGCAGGAGTCTCGATCCAGTCGCGCCGGTCGCTGCCGAGCCGCAGCAGCGCGAGGAACGAATTGAATCGGAGCTGGTAATAGGTGTTGGCTCCGTCTCCGCCCAAGCGACTGAACGCAGTCACATAACCGTGAATCGGCATTTCGCTGCCGTCCGTCTGCCGAATCCACAGCGTCACGGATTGCCGGATCAGTGCCTTCGCCTGAATCGTTTCGAGTCGCGTCGACGTTGCGTCGATCGTGAATTCGAAGTCTCGCCCGAGGCAAGCACGCCCACGGACATAGAGCGGGACCAGCCAGTCTTCGCCAAGCGGCGTATCGAGGCGGACAATGCGTCCGTGTTGCACGTATTGCGTGCGCAGCGCCTTGTTCAGGAGATCGGAAACCATCAAACTACCCCGTACCGTGTAGTAACAAAAACGGCCGCCGAGCATCGCCGGGCGGCAGATTGGTATCTCTTCGCAATAGGAAACGGCCCAGAATTTTTTCTGGCCCCTACAGAGGCCTTCGGCATAGACACGATTCAAACCACATCTGGCTGAACCGGAATTCATCATATCAAAACGAACTCGGATGTGGCTTACGTCATGCTTTCGCGCAAATCAATGCCGTCAGGCGGTACCGGCACGCAGCCCGTAGGCCACGGCATTCGCTAACGACAGCGCCCACCGTAGCTCGGGCCAGCCAGATAGCGATAAATCGAATAACCGCCGTTTACCTCGAAGCCTCCAGTCCATAAACGTCAGAAACCGTGAATCCATCGAGCGCGAACTCCCCGCAACGCAATGCTCGCGCAAGCCATGCGCCCTCTGCGGGCCAATGGATAGTCGAGCAACGTGCGGTTGGGTACGTGAGAACTGCCGCGGCCGATACGATGCCTCTGATTCCTCCGCCCGACATCGGCATGCTTGCCAGAACGCTTCGCAAGCGCTGTAAACGCAACAGGCACGGGTTCAATCACCCGTGCCTTTTGCGTATCTGGCGTTGCCTACCTTCAGAACGTATGCATCATCCCCACATACGCCCCCGTCTGCGACTCTCCCGTCATCGGGCTCGTCCCCGACGTCGCATCCCGCGGCGACGCAATCAGCGAGAAGTTCGAATTCCCGCCGTTGCGCACATATGCAACCGTCCCATACAGGAACGTGCGCTTCGACAGGTTGTACGTGGTGCCGAGCACATACATCATCGCGTGCCCCGACGGGTCGTGCGACGCATCGCCGCCGCCGTCGCCCACCTTCACGTAGTACCCGCCACCCGTCACGGCCCATTGCGGCGTCGCGGTGTACGTCGCACCGAGCCAGTAATGATCGGCACGATCCGCAACGCCCGCCGGGCTATCCGGCGCCTGGTAGTGCGTATACGCCCCCTGGATCTTGAACTTCGACACCTTCACGTTCGCGCCGACGAAGTACTCGCGCGACGCGGTGAAGATGTTGCTGAACTTGCCGTTGTTGTCGCGCAGTTCGTCGTAGATGCCGCGCACGTCGAGCAACGGCGAGTGGTACGAGATCATGATCCCGTCCGAGCGGCCGAAATCGTCGGCCGCGCCATAGTTGAAGCCGCGCGATTGATTTCCGAACGCGTATTGCGCCTGCACGTCGAAGCCGCCGATCACCGGGCTGTGATATTCGATGTTGTTGCTGGTCTGCTGCCAGTTGCGGCCGCGCACGAGCGAGGCCGACGAAAACGCCTGCTGCACGAACGGGTCGAATTCCCACACGCCGTCGCTGTCGATGAACAGGTTGCGGCCGGCCTGCAGCTGGCCCCACGTGTTGCTCTTCAGCCCGACGTACGCGCGACGCGACCACATGCGGCCGCCGCCCGTCTGGCCGTTCATCACCTGGAACGCGGTTTCCAGGTTGAAGACCGTCGACAGCCCGCCGCCGAGATCCTCGATGCCCTTCAGCCCGAACATGCTGGTGCCCCAGTCGCCGCTTTCGGCGCTCCACCGGGTCCCGCTGCCGCCATTCGGCTTCGCGATGTGGTTCAGGTATTCGATGCCGCCGTCGACGCGGCCGTACAGCGTCACGCTCGTCTGTGCAAAAGCGGCCGCCGGTGTGGCGGCCGCGATCAGCCATGCGAAATGTTTGAGTCGCAAAATGATGCCCCCTCGGAGTCTCGACCTTCCAGCGCGCGCCCCATGCGTGCGCCCCGGGTCCGTTTATCCGCGATCGATCGAAAAACGCCCGGGGCCCGCCGCGCAAAGCGCGAGCAGGCCGCCGGCGATCGCGATGTTCTTGTAGAAATGAATCATGTTGTTGATCTGCTCGCCGCCCGTCATCGTCCAGTAGTGGTGGCCGATGATGCCGGTGCCGATCGTATAGAGCGCCAGCAGCAGCGCGAGCGCCCGCGTCTGGAAGCCGACCAGGATCGCGACCCCGACGAACAGCTCCATCACGACGGAGATCGCGGCGGAAATGATCGGCGCGGGCGCGCCTTCGGAACCCATGAACGCAATGGTCCCGGGGAAGTCGACGATCTTCTTCCAGCCGAACATGATGAACAGGATCACGAGCAGGATCCGGGCAAGCAGCAGCAGCACATCGCGCTGGGACGCGAGAAACGGTTGATTCGGTGTCATGGTGTCGATCAACGAAAACGATGCGCGTAGCCCGAACAGCGCCGGCGCACCGGATTGCGAATGAACCAGGACGGGCGGCCGCCTGCGCCGCCCGCCCCGCTCTGCAACAACCGGCATCGGGCAACGACCCGATGTGCTGTACTCCTCCTCTTGTCAGTTATCGCCCTGCTTCGTCACGCGCCGCATCAACGCAGCTTCGCGACGTCCTGCTCGGTCACCTTCGCGGCCGGATTGCCGAACTGCCCGGTCAGGTAGTTCGTCAGCGCGGCGATCTGCGCATCCGACAGCTCGTGGCGGAACGCCGGCATTCCGACGTCCTCGCTGCCGGCCTTGCGCTGCACGCCGTTCAGGATCACCTGCACGAGGTTGGTCGGGTTCGATGCGCCGACCGTCGTGTTGTGGAACAGCGGCGGGTAATAGCCGTCAGGCGTGCCCTTGCCCTGCATCTGGTGACACGTTGCGCAGTTGCCGAGATAGAGCCGTGCCGGATCGATGCCCGACGACGCGAGCGCGACGCCGCGCAGCGTCAGGCCATCTTCGGCCGGCTTGCCCCACGACGCGCGCGACTGCTTCGCATCGCCGCTGGCGACGGCCGGCACCGTGCGAATGTACGTCGAGATCGCGCCGATGTCGGCTTCGGTCATCTTCGAGAAGCTGTGCTCGATCGCCTCGGCCATCGGGCCGGCCGCCTGCGCGAGGCCCGGCACGCTGCCGGTGCGCAGGTACTGGACGAGTTGCTGCTGCGTCCAGCCGCCGATCCCCGCGTTGGCGTCGGACGTGATGTTGTAGCCGTCCCAGCCCGCGAGCACCGAGCCCGACAGGAAGCTGCCGCCCGTCTCGTCAAGCGACTTCTCCTGCATCGCGATGCCGCGCGGCGTGTGGCACGTGCTGCAGTGAGCCAGGCCCTGGACCAGATACGCGCCGCGGTTCCACTCGGCGCTCTGCGCCGGCTTCGGTTCGTACGCGCCGTCCTTCAGGAACAGCCAGTTCCAGATCTTCAGCGGCCAGCGCATGCTCAGCAGCGCGGGGATCTCGTTCTTCGGCGGCGCCTGCTTGACCGGCTCGACGCCGTGCATGAAGTACGCGTACAGAGCCTTCACGTCGTCGTCGTTGATCTTCGCGTACGACACGTACGGCATGGCCGGATACAGGTTGCCGCCGTTCTTCGACACCCCGTGGCGCACCGCGCGCTCGAAGTCCTCGGCCGACCAGTTGCCGATGCCCGTGTCGGGATCGGGCGTGATGTTGCTCGTGTACACCTTGCCGAGCATCGGGATCGGCATGCCGAGACCGCCCGCGAACGGCTTGCCGCCCTTCGCGGTGTGGCACGCCATGCAGTCGCCCGCGACCGCGAGATATTCGCCGCGCTTGACGAGCGCCGGATCGGCCGCATCGGCCGCGCGTACGAGACCCGGCAGCGCGAGGCAGCCGGCGAGGAGGAAGGTGAGAGTAGATTTCCGCACGGTCAGACTTCCTTCTTCAGCGTGTCCGACATCCGCAGCGCAAGCGCCGCGATCGTCAGCGTCACGTTCACCGTACCGACGGTCGGCATCGTCGAGCTGCTCGAGATGAACAGGTTCGGATGGTCGAACGTGCGGCAGTCCTTGTCGACGACCGAGTCGCGTGCATCCGCGCCCATGATCGTCGCGCCCGTGATGTGGTTGTTCGGCGCGAACTCGTCGTTGAAGACGACTTCGGTGCCGCCCAGCACCTTCGCGGCCGTCGCGTAGACCTCGCGCGTGTGCACGGCGCCGCGCTTCACGTAGTCGTCGATCGCATACGTGATCTCGGGGCGCGGGATGCCGATCGCATCGGTGGCCGTCTTGCTCGGCACGATGCGGTTCTCGGGTTGCGGCAGGATTTCGTGGAAGCAGTCGAACTGCACGTAGCGCGCGGAACGGTCGCGGATCTGCGTGTCGAGCTCCTCGGGCTTCATCAGCTTGCCGCCCTTGAAGATCTTCTGCGTTTCCTGGTTGATGCGCGACATGTTCGACAGGTGGATCTTCTTCGCGGCTTCGGTGGCACGGAACGGGCCGTCGCGGAAACCGATCAGCGACGTCATCTCCTGCGGGCCTCGCCCCGGCCACAGCTTCTCGTTCGCATAGAACGACACGCCGGTACCCGGGTGATCCATCAGGTTGCGGCCGACCATGTCCGAGCTGTTCGCGACACCGTTCGGGAAATCGCGGTTCGCGGACATCAGCAGGATCTTCGGCGTCTCGATGCCGTTCGCCGCAATCACGAAGTACTTGCCTTCGACGCGATGGTCGGCGCCCGTCTTGTCCTTGTAGACCGCGGCGGTGATGCGCTTGTCCGGCCCGGTTTCGAGCTTGTAGACGACCGCGCTGTCGATCAGTTTCGCACCGGCCTGCTCGGCCTTCTCGACGTGCACGATGCCGTTGTACATCGCGCCGATCGGGCAGATCGGCATGCAGTTGTTGTTCCCGCAACAGGTCGGCCGGCCGTCGTACGGGCGGCTGTTGCGCGCGACCGGCTCGGTCACCACGTGGAACTTCGGGTCATAGCCGTTGAGCGCGCTCTTGATCGTCTGCTCGTTGAACGACAACGGCAGCGGCGGCATCGGGTACGGCTCCTTGCGCGGCGAATACAGGTCTTCCTCGGGGCCCGGGCCCCACACGCCGAGTTCCTCTTCTGCGCGCTGGTAGTAATGCTCGAGGTCGTCGTACTGGATCGGCCAGTCGCGGCCGACGCCGTACACGGTCTTCATCTTGAAGTCGTTCGGGATGAAGCGCCACGCCGACGCGGCCCAGTGCCACGTCGTGCCGCCCACCGCGCGGATGTACTGCGAGTTGAACTTGTGCTCGCCCTTCAGGACCAGGTAGTCGTTCGGCGGGCCGTATTCCGGATGCGGCGCCCACGCGCTCGACGGGTACGGCGCCATGAAATCGGTCTTGTCGACCTGGTTGCGGAAGCGTTCGACGATTTCCCAGCGCGGCATGCGCGGGCCGGCTTCCAGCAGGATCACGGACTTGCCCGCCATCGCGAGCTGGTGTGCAACGATCGCGCCTGCGACACCCGATCCGACGACGACGACGTCGGCCTTTTGCGTATCGGTATCGGCCATCAGGCTTGCCTCTCGATCGGTTTTTCGGCCCAGAAGCCGGGTTTGTTGGGGCAATACGACGGGATCACGAGCGTATCGGATACGACGCTGAACATTAATGCTTCTTCGTAGGTAATCACGACGTTATCGACGATACCGAGATACCACGCTTCAAGAATCTTCAGCGCGAGTGCTTCCTGATCGGGATTCAGCGAACCGGACGCGAGTGCGCCGGCGAGTTGCGGCAGGCTGTCGGCCGTCTTGAACGAACCCTTCTGCAATGCCTGCAGGAAGCGCTGGCCGAGCACGCGGCTCAGCCCCTTCTTGCCTGTCACTGCTTCGGAGAGCGTCATGAACGTATCGAGCGGCGCGGTGCCGGGATCGTCGGCCAGGGCCCGCAACGCCAGCGAGCCGGTGAGGCCCGCCGCCGTCAGCGCCAGTGCGCCCTGCAGCCATTGACGTCGTGTGATGCCTGTTACGGCTGCGTCGCCTGTGCGACGCGAGTGGGGAGTGTTGTCGTTGTGCATGTTTCCTTCTCTCGAACACCGGATTCGGGAAAACCACGCTTGATATTTCTCAAACATTGGCGTGGACCTGAAATGTACGCGCACAAATCAGATCGAACAATCTTTTTATAGTCCATTAAATGTTCCGCAATCCGAGACAATCGACATTTCGCTGCATTTTTGTGTCGTTGACGCGACAAATCTGCGGCACGCACCCCAGTGTCGCACGCCGACGACACACTGTGCCGCGCGATGCGCGTGCAGGTCGGTCGGTTAGAATCGCGTGCAATCAAACAGAAAGCTTCCCTCCAAGGGCAACGAGCGATGAAGCAACGCGACAAACAGAACAAAGCAAAGCGAACCGACCACACCACCCGGCTGCTCTGGCGCATCGGCGCCGTCGCGGCGCTCGGCGGCGCCACGGCGCTGTCACTGCATGCGGGCGCGGCGCGCACGGTGAGCGTGTCGCCGCAAGGCACCGTCACCGAGGTCCGGCAAACCGTCGTCAAGTTCGACGAACCGATGGTCGCGTTCGGGTCCGCCTCCGCGCCGAATCCCGCACGCGTCACCTGTAACGATTCCACCGCGGCGCGCGGCCAGGGTCACTGGCTCGACGACAAGACCTGGGTTTACGATTTCGAAAACGACCTGCCGCCCGGCGTGCGCTGCTCGGTCGCGCTCAACGACACGTTGCGCTCGGTCGCCGGCAATGCGGCCAGCGGCCCGCGCCGCTTCACGTTCCAGACGGGCGGCCCGTTCCCGGTGAACGTCCGCCCCGCCTCGCGCGAGATCGAGGAACGGCAGATGTTCGTGCTGAAGCTGAACGGCCCGGCCGAACCGCGTTCGGCGCTCGCGAACATCTGGTGCGAAGCAGCGGGCATCGGCAACCGCATTCCCGTCACGGCCGCCGACGACGATGCGCGCAATGCACTGCTCGACCACTTCGGTCTGAGGAAGGATGCCGCGCGCGTGCTGACGCTGTCGTGCGCACAGGCGCTGCCGGCGAGCGCGAAGATGCAGCTCGTGTACGGCAAGGGCGTCACGAGCCCGAGCGGGATCCCGAACGAAACGGAACGCCGCTTCGATTTCACCGTGCGCGCCCCGTTCGCCGCGAGCTTCTCGTGCGAACGCGAAAACGCGAAGGCGCCCTGCACGCCGCTGCGCCCGCTCACGCTGTCGTTCAACGCGCCGATGTCGCGCAAGAACGCCGAGGCGATCAAGCTGCGCGGCCCGGACGGAACGCTCTCGCCGACCTTCGCGGCCGACGACAAGAGCGAGGAAGTCACCACCGTCACGTTCAACCCGCCGCTGCCCGAGCAGGCCGGCCTCACGATCGAGTTGCCGTCGGGCCTGCGTGACGTGACCGACCGCTCGCTGTCGAACGCCGACCTGTTCCCGCTCGCGACGCGCACCGCGCCGATGCCGCCGCTCGCGAAATTCTCGTCGGGCACCTTCGGGATCGTCGAGCGCTTCGCCGAACCCGATTCGCCCGCGCTCGTGCCCGTCACGCTGCGCAACGTCGAGGCCGACCTGCATATCGACGGCCTCAACACTCAAGGTGCGCAATTCTCGAACCTGAAGGTCGACGACGACACCGCGATTCGCCAGTGGATGCGCACGGTCGACCGCTTCGACAACTGGTCGATGACGGCCGGCTCGATCGACAGCCAGATTCCCGGCCTGCTCGAACGCAAGGGCCAGCATCCCGTCTACGTGCCGCGCGAGGCCGGCGAGAAGGCGCCCGCGCCGAAGGATCGCCGCATCGACGTGCGCTCGCTGACGCTGCTCAAGGGCCAGCCCGGCGTGCAGGCGCTGACGCTGCCGAAGGCGGACCCGAAGGCGCTGCGCCCGTTCGAGGTCGTGGGCGTGCCGATCGACAAGCCCGGCTTCTACGTGCTCGAACTCGCGTCGCCCGCGCTCGGCCGCTCGCTGCTCGCGAAGCCGTCGAGCATGTACGTGCGCACCACGGTGCTCGTCACCAACCTCGGCGTGCACCTGAAACAGGGCCGCGAAAACAACCTCGTGTGGGTCACGACGCTCGACAAGGGCAAGCCCGTGCCGAACGCGCAGATCCGCGTATCGGACTGCAACGGCGACGAGATCGCGTCCGGCAAGACCGATGCGCAGGGCCTGCTGAAGATCGACGGCGCGTTCGAATCGAAGCGCGCCTGCAGCTCGTCCGATTCGGAGCAACGCTTCGACGACTACTTCGTGTCGGCCCGCGTGAACGATCCGAAGACGGGCCCCGACATGGCGTTCGTCAGCTCGGGCTGGAACCGCGGAATCGAATCGTGGCGCTTCAACGTGCCGACCGACACGGACAGCGCACGCACCGTGCGCGCGCATACGGTCTTCGACCGCACGCTGCTGCGCGCCGGCGAAACCGTGTCGATGAAGCACTTCATTCGTGCCGAAACGCTGCAGAGCCTTGCGTTCCCGTCGCAATACCCGACGCGCGTGACGATCCGCCATCTCGGCACGGGCCAGACCTACAAGCTGCCGCTCACGTGGGCAGCCGACCACAGCGCGGACACGCAGTTCACGCTGCCGGCCGCCGCGAAGCTCGGCGAATACAGCGTCGAGCTCGAAGGCGGCCCGGAAGACGCCCCGACCGCCACCTATTACAGCGGCAGCTTCCGCGTCGAGGCATTCCGCCTGCCGGTCCTGAAGGGGTCGATCGGCGCGCGCGACGCGCAGAAGAGCCCGCTCGTCGCCGTGAAGGAAGCGCCGCTCGCGGTGCAGATCGACTACGTATCGGGCGGCGGCGCGTCGAACCTGCCGGTGCAGGTGTCGGCGCTGATGAAGTGGGCGTCGCCGCCGTTCGCGGATCGCTTCGAGGACTTCAGCTTCACGCCGTATCGCGCCGACAAGAGCGACGGCAACGCCGACGACGATTCGCAGGACGGCGACAACGCATCGGCGTCGAACAACGATCCCGATGCAACGAAGCTGATCGCCGACAAGCTGCCGCTGACGCTCGACCGCAACGGCGCGGGCTCGGTCACGCTCAAGGGCCTGCCCGACGTCGACGCACCGAAGCGCATCGCGCTCGAAGCGACGTTCGCCGACCCGAACGGCGAAGTGCAGACGATTCGCGGCGACACGATCCTGTGGCCGGCCGCGGTGGTGGCTGGCGTCAAGGCGGGCCGCTGGGTATCGGTCGGCCAGCGCGTGCCCGTGCAGGCACTGGCGGTCGACCTGCAAGGCAAGCCGCGCGCGTCCGTGCCGATCGAGATCAAGGGTGTCGCGCACATCACGACGTCGTCGCGCAAGCGGATGGTCGGCGGCTTCTATGCGTACGACAACAAGAGCGACACGCGCGACCTCGGCGTGCTGTGCTCGGGCAAGACCGACGACAAGGGCCGCATGGCCTGCGACGCGACGCTCGAACAGGCCGGCAACGTGCAGCTGATCGCGGTCGCCAAGGACGGTGACGGCCGCACGTCGAACGCATCGACGTCGGTGTGGGTCACGCGCGAAGACGAGCTCTGGTTCGGCGGCGACAACACCGACCGGATCGACGTGATCCCCGAGAAAACCGCGTACGAGCCGGGCGAAACCGCCCGCTTCCAGGTGCGGATGCCGTTCCGCTACGCAACCGCGCTGGTCGCGGTCGAACGCGGCGGCGTGATGGAAACGCACATCGTCGAGCTGAACGGCAAGAATCCGACGGTCGACCTGAAGGTCGGCGAATCGTGGGGGCCGAACGTCTACGTGTCGGTGCTCGCGCTGCGTGGCCGGATTCGCGAAGTGCCGTGGTACTCGTTCTTCACGTGGGGCTGGAAGGCGCCGGTCGAATGGGCGCGTGCATTCTGGCGCGAAGGCCGTCACTATGAAGCGCCGACCGCGTTCGTCGACCTGTCGAAGCCCGCGTTCCGCTATGGTCTCGGCGAAATCAAGGTCGGCACGGGCGTGCACCGCCTCGGCGTGACCGTGACGACGGACGCGACGCGCTACACGGTGCGCAGCAAGGCGCAGGCGCACGTGAAGGTCACGCTGCCCAACGGCCAGCCCGCGCCGGCCGGCACGCAGATCGCGGTCGCGGCCGTCGACGAGGCGCTGCTCGAACTGATGCCGAACAACAGCTGGGACCTGCTCGACGCGATGCTGCGGCGACGCGCGTACGGCGTCGAGACATCCACGGCACAAATGGAAATCGTCGGCCGCCGCCACTTCGGCCGCAAGGCTGTGCCGGCCGGCGGCGGCGGCGGCGGCGCGCCGACGCGCGAGCTGTTCGACACGTTGCTGCTGTGGAATCCGCGCGTGACGCTGGATGCGAACGGCAGCGCGACCGTCGAGGTGCCGCTGAACGACGCGCTCACGCGCTTCCGGATCGTCGCGATCGCGGCGGTCGGCGCCGACCGCTTCGGCACCGGCAGCACGTCGATCCGTAGCACGCAGGATCTGCAGCTGATCTCCGGCCTGCCGCCGCTCGTGCGCGAAGGCGACGCGTTCCGTGCGCAGGTCACGCTGCGCAACACGACCGACCGTGCGATGCAGGTCGTCGTGACGCCGCGCGTGACGGGCCTCGACGTCGCGCCGCAAACCGTCTCGCTCGCGGCCAACGCTGCCACCGAGGTCGCATGGACGATCACCGTGCCCGAGCAGGCGCTCGACGCGGCCGGTGCGCTGAACTGGCGCATCGAGGCGGCCGAGCAAGGCGGCAAGCGCGCGTCCGACGCGCTGGCGGTCGCGCAGAAGGTCGTGCCCGCGCTGCCGGTCACGGTCCAGCAGGCGACGCTCGCGCAAGTCGACGGCACGCTGACGGTGCCGGTCGCCTCCCCGGCCGGCGCCGCGAACAACGCACAAGGCCTGCCGCGCGGCGGCATCGCCGTGTCGCTGCAGTCGAAGCTCGCCGACGGGCTGCCCGGCGTGAAGCGCTGGTTCGAGCGCTATCCGTACCGCTGCCTCGAACAGCAGACGTCGCGCGCGATCGGCCTGCGCGACGCCGCGCAATGGCAGGCGCTGATCGCACGCATGCCCGTCTATCTCGACAGCGACGGGCTCGCGAGCTACTTCCCGCCGTCGTCCGACGATTCGCATGCCGGCAGCGCGACGCTTTCGTCGTACCTGCTCGTGGTGTCCGACGAGGCGAGCCGTCTCGACCCGCGCTTCGCGCTGCCGGAAGACCTGCGCACGCAGCTCGAGGCCGGGCTCGTGCGCTTCGTCGACGGCCGCCTCGAACGCAACACGTGGGCGCCGCGCCAGGATCGCGACCTGCGCAAGCTGGCCGCGATCGAGGCGCTGTCGCGCTACGGCGCCGCGCAGGGCCGCATGCTCGGCTCGATCGAGATCGCGCCGAACCAGTGGCCGACTTCCGCGGTGATCGACTATCACGCGATCCTGACGCGCGTGAAGGACATCCCGCAACGCGACGAAAAACGCGCGCAGGTCGAACAGATCCTCCGGGCACGCCTCACGTACCAGGGCACGCAGCTCGTCTTCTCGACCGCACGCGACGACGACCTGTGGTGGCTGATGACCAGCAACGAAACCAACGCGGCACGTCTCGCGCTGGAATTCGCGGGCGACCCGGCGTGGAAGGACGAGATGCCGCGCGTGACGGCCGGCCTGCTCGCGCTGCAACACCAGGGTGCATGGCAGACCACGACGTCGAACGCGCTCGGCCTGCTCGCGGTCGAGCGCTTCTCGCGCACCTACGAGAGCACGCCGGTCACCGGCGCGACGAAGGTCGCGCTCGGCGGCGACGCGCGCACGATCGCGTGGTCGCAAGGAGCGGCACCGGCACCCGCGGCCACCGACACGCAGGCGCCGGCGTCGGCGACCCCGGCCACCCGCGCCGCCGCGGCCCGCAGCGTGATGCTGCCGTGGCCGCGCGCGTCGCAGGCGCCGGCCACGCTGTCGGTCACGCAGGACGGCACGGGCCGCCCGTGGGCCACGATCGAGAGCCTCGCGGCGGTGCCGCTGCGTTCGCCGTTCGCGGCCGGCTACCGGATCACGAAGACCGTCACGCCCGTATCACCTGCGGTCAAGGGCGTCCTGACGCGCGGCGACGTCGTGCGCGTGCATCTCGACATCGATGCGCAGAGCGACATGACGTGGGTCGTCGTCAACGATCCGGTTCCGGCCGGTTCGACGATCCTCGGTTCGGGCCTCGGCCGCGACTCCGAAGCGGCGACGCAGGGCGAGAAGACGCCGGACGGCGCGTGGCCGGCGTTCATCGAGCGCGACTTCGACGGCTACCGCGCGTACTACGACTATCTGCCGAAAGGCAAATTCTCGGTCGAGTACACGGTGCGGCTGAACAACGTCGGCACGTTCGGGCTGCCGCCGACGCGTGTCGAGGCGCTGTACGCGCCGTCCGTGTACGGCCTGTGGCCGAACCCGCCGATGACCGTGAAGCCGGCCGAAGCGGGCAAGTAACGAGACCTTGATGATCGATCCGGTATTGCCGCGGCCGGCGCGTTTCGCCGGCCGCGTATTTGTCGCCATCGTGCTGGCTGCGCCGCTCGTCGCACATGCGCTGCCGAGCTACGACGAAGTGCGCCGCACCTGGCGCAGCTCCGACTGGGTGCTGCTCGCGCGCGACGGCACGCCGCTGCAGCGCACGCGTGTCGACCTCACCGAACGGCGCGGCGACTGGGTGTCGCTCGCCGATGTGTCGCCCGCGTTTCGCGAGGCGATCGTCGTGTCCGAAGACAAGCGCTTTTATGAGCACAGCGGCGTCGACTGGCGCGGCATCGCCGGTGCCGCATGGGGCAACCTGTGGAACGAGCGCACGCGCGGCGCATCGACCGTCACGATGCAGCTCGCCGGGCTGCTCAGCGATTCGCCGCGCCGCTCGGGCCAGCGCTCGCTGCCGCAGAAGGCGACGCAGGCGGTCAACGCGCTGCTGCTCGAACGCGGCTGGCGCAAGGACCAGGTGCTCGAGGCATACCTGAACCTCGTGCCGTTCCGTGGCGAGACGATCGGCCTCGCCGCGCTGTCGCAGGTGCTGTTCGGCAAGGCGCCGTCGGGCCTCGATGCACGCGAAGCCGCGATCGCGGCCGCGCTCGTGCGCGCGCCCAACGCGACGCCCGCGAAAGTCGCCGAGCGCGCATGCCGGATCCTGCGCGACATGCATGCCGAGCAGGCCTGCGCGTCGCTCGACGGCTACGTACAGCTCGTCATCGCGCGCCCGGCCAGCGCCGCGCGCGATGACGGCGCCGCCCTCGCCCCGCACTTCGCGCGACGCATCGCGGCCGAGGCCCGGCCAACGGCCGGCGCGCAGATCCGCACGACCCTCGATGCGCCGCTGCAGCGCTTCGCGCGCGACACGCTGGTGCGCGCGCTGACCGAACTCAACGCGCCCGCGCACCGGCGCAACGTGCAGGACGGCGCAGTCGTCGTGATCGACAACGCGACCGGCGAGATTCGCGCGTGGGTCGGCTCGTCCGGCGCGCTGTCGGGCGCGCGCGACGTCGATGCCGTGCTCGCGCCGCGCCAGGCCGGCTCGACGCTCAAGCCGTTCCTGTATGCGCAGGCGATCGACGAGAAACGGTTGACGGCCGCGTCGCTGCTCGACGATGCGCCGATCAACCTCGCCGCCGGGGGCGGCCTGTACATTCCGCAGAACTACGACAAGGATTTCAAGGGCTGGGTGAGCGTGCGCAGCGCGCTCGGCGGCTCGCTGAACGTGCCGGCCGTGCGCACGCTCGTGCTCGTCACGCCGCACCGCTTCGCGCGCACGCTGACCGCGCTCGGCCTGCCGCTCGCGCAGGAAGGCGATTACTACGGCTTCAGTCTCGCGCTCGGCAGTGCGGATGTCACGCTGCTGTCGCTGACCAATGCGTACCGCGCGCTTGCGAACGGCGGCGTTGCCCGCAAGGTCGTCGACCGGCCAGCGCCAGCGCCGGCACCGGCATCCGGCGCGTCGGCCGCTGCGCCAGCGACCGACGGCACGCGCGTGTTCAGCGAGGCAGCCAGCTTCGTCGTGACCGACATCCTCTCCGACAACAACGCGCGCGTGCGCACGTTCGGCTTCGACAATCCGCTCGCGACGCGCTTTTTCTCGGCGGTCAAGACCGGCACCAGCAAGGACATGCGCGACAACTGGACCGTCGGCTTCACGTCGCGCTATACGGTCGGCGTGTGGGTCGGCAATGCGGACGGCTCGCCGATGTGGGACGTGTCGGGCGTCACGGGTGCGTCGCCCGTGTGGTCGGCCGTCGTGGGCTACCTCCACCGCGACCAGCCGAGCCGTGCGCCGCGCGCGCCGGCCGGTGTCGAGACGCGCCGCATCACGTTCGAACGCGATATCGAACCGTCGCGCAACGAGTGGTTCATCGCGGGAACGGCGGTCGACACGATCCGGCTTGCCGCCCCCGTCACGCCGGGCAAGGACGGCGCGCGCGCGCCGCTGACGATCGGCACGCCGACCGACGGCACGATCTTCGCGATCGATCCGGACATTCCGCCGAAGAACCAGCGGATCTGGTTCGAGCGCTCGGCCGGGCACGCCTCTAAATTCGCGTGGCGGCTCGACGACAAGGTGATCGGGCATGCCGATCGCATCGCGTGGATGCCATGGCCGGGCCGGCACCGGCTCGAACTCGTCGATGCGCGCGGCAATGTGGCGGATACGATCAGCTTCGAGGTGCGCGGCGCATTCGCGAAGGCGGCCGCGCGCAAGCCCTGAGCGGGTGAATGCGTGTGCCGGCGTTGCCTGTTGCTCGCCTACGCGATGGCGCCGGCTCGCTCACCGCACGACTGACGCCCCGCCGCCGGCGTAGCGGCACGGCGCACGACCCGCTCGACGGCAGCATGCCAAACGGCCGAGCAGCGCCCCGATTCGGGACCTAGAATAGGAACGGCACCGCACTTTCGGCGCCAACCGGTTGCCCCACTCTCCTCAAGGCCCGCGACCATGAACATTCATCCCAGGCGTTTCATCCGCCCCGCGCTGGGCACGCTCTGCCTCGCCACCCTCGCGACGCTTCAGGCGTGCAACGGCGATGCCTGCTTCGGCGTCGATGCCTGCTTCAACAACAACACGCAGACGGTCGCGCTTTCCGGCACGGCCGCGACGGGTGGCGCGCTCGCCAGCGCGCAGGTCACGGTCAGTTGCGTGGCAGGGTCGGCGACGACGCTGACGGATGGCGGCGGCAACTACCGCGTGACGGTCAATGCGGCGCTGCCGTGCGTGATCACCGTGACGTCGGGCGGCACGAGCCTGCATTCGCTCGCCTATGCTGGCGGCACGTTCAATACGACGCCCGAAACCGAGCTGATGCTCGTCTATCTCGCCGCCCAGCTCGGCACGAACACGGCCACGTTGATCGGCAATTTCCAGGGGAATTCGCGCTATCAGCAGGCGATGAACAACGCGGACACCGTACAGGCCGCGCAATCGGCCGTGGTGACGAACCTGCAGCAGCGCTATTCGGTGGCGTTCACCGCGCCGGCGTTCCTGACCACATCGTTCACGGTCGGGCAACCGGGTGTCGACAGCGATCTCGCCGCACTCGCGAAAGCCGGCGCGATCGACTCGAACGGGATGCCGGATCCGGCTGCCGTATCGCTGCTGACGCAGGCCGGCGCGGCGCATCCGCTGTAAGCGGCCTGTGGCGGGAAGAAATTCGCCCGGTAGCGGCCGTCAGGTGCGCGCTTCGGGTTCGCCGTCAGCCAGCAGCGCCCACCGTTCGTGGTCGCGCCACTCGCCGCCGATGCGCAGATAGCGCGGCGAAAACCCCTCTTTCGCGAAACCGAGCCGCCGAACCAGCGCAATCGACGCGTGGTTGCCGGGCTGGATGTTCGCTTCGAGCCGATGCAGCCCGAGTTCGCCGAACGCGACGCCGATCGCCGCGCGCAGGGCTTCGGTCATCAACCCCGTACGGCTGAACGCCGCCATTCCGTAGTACCCGAGATACGCGCTCTGGAACACACCGCCGACGATCTCGTTGAGGTTCACCACACCGACCACCGCCCCGGACGTGCGTTCGCGCGCGATGAGGCCGACGTTCGGCCCCGTCAGGCAGCGGCCGAACCACTGGTCGAATCCCGCCTGGTCAGTGAACGAATCGACCCACGGGAGATGGTGGCTCCGGCTCGCGCGGTTGGCGGCGAGCAGGTCGGCGGCGTCGGTGCGGGCGACGCGGTTCAGCAGGATCGGGCTCATGGCTCGGTCGACAGGGGGCACTTACGCGGCCTCCTCGCGCCCGCACACGACGGACGCGGCCTGGGCCTGCTGCTGCGACAGGTACCGCAGCAGCTTGGTGACCATCCACACGACGATGCACGACAGCACGACGAAGAACACCGCGAGCGGCGTCAGCACGTGAATCGACACGAAGCCGGCCAACCCCATCATCGCGGACGACACCAGCAGCAGCGCGCACCCGAGGATCGCGCTCGTCAGGCCGGCGATATGCGGAAACAGCGAATTGCCCTTGGCCATCAGCGTCGGATACATCGCGCCCGCGCAGAAGCCCATCACGAGCACCGGCGTCGCGAGCGTCCAGACGCGCAGCCCGACGGTCAGCGCCAGCACCAGCATCGCGACCGACGCGCCCGCCATCACGCGCGCACCGATGCGCAGCCGTTGCTCGGCGCTCGGCAGCCCGGGCCGGTGAATCCGGTTCGACAGGCCGCCGAGGAAATACATCAGCCCGATCCCGAGCGCGAGATAGCCGAAGAAAGTCGGCGGCTTGTGCAGCGTGGTCTGCACCATGAACGGCCCGACGATGTTGAACACGAGCAGGATGCTGTAGCACAGCCCCTGTGCGAGGAAGCAGCTCTGGAACACCGGGCTCGCCAGCACCTTGCCCGCGTTCGTCATCAGCGTGCGCGGCTCGAGATGCACCGGTTTCGGCAAGGTTTCGCGGTAACGCCACAGCAGCGCCCACATCACCAGCGAGTACACGAGCAGGAACACGAGGCACGCGCGCCAGCCGAACCATTCCTGCAGGTGCGCGCCGATCACCGGTGCGACGATCGGCGCGAGCCCCCACGCGATCGACATGTACGTAAACGCGTGCATCAGCGCCTGGCCGGAGAACGAATCGGTGATGATCGCCTTCGCGAGCAGGTTGGTGGTCGCGATCCCGAAGCCCTGCAGGCAGCGCGCGAGCACGAACGTCTCCAGGTTCTGCGCGCCGAGCGACAGCAGGCAGCCGATCGTGTAGATCACGAGCCCGAATGCGAGCACACGCTTGCGCCCGTAGGCATCGGCGACCGGCCCGAAAATCAGCTGGCCGAGCGCGTAGGCCGCCATGTAGCCGGACACGCTCGACTGGATCGCCTGCGGCGTAGTGGCGAACGAACGTGCCATGTCGGGCAGCGCGGGCACGTAGATGTCGATCGCGAGCTGGCCGGCGGACGCGAACAGGCAGATCAGGAACAGCAGGAAACGCGGCGAATTCGACTCGCGCGCGGGAGTGAGCGTGGCGTTCATGACGACGGGGAAGGAGGTCGGGCAGCAGTGCCGCAGCGTCAATGTTCGAATGTCGAACACGCGTGCGTGTCGTGGCGAATTCCGTATTGTGCCTGTTGTTGCATCGAGCGACAGGATTCCCCTGGCACGGGCGAGGTTGAATGCCGATTGCGGAGCGTCCCGACATGCGCTGACCGGCGGCGGTTTTAATGTTGATTTAAGCCGACGGCTGCATTGTCTCGGACGGCTCACTCCGTGAGCCGCACGTCATTGTTGATTCGATCAGTCTCGTTTGATGGAGATACGAAGATGCGATTCCGTTCGTATATGGCGGCGGGCGCGCTGGCGCTGGCGCCCGTGTTCGCCCTGGCCGGGCAGGCCGGCGCGGCTGCCGCCCAACCGATGTTCGTCAACGTCGACGGGCAGGCCGTGCCCGTGAAAGCCGAAACGCGGGTCGTCCAGACGGCCGTCGGCCCGATGAAGGTCAGCACGTGGAGCTGGCATAGCCCGCAAGGCGGCGCGAGCTTCGAGATGCAGACGTCGTCGTCGGGCGGCCTGCCGCCCGCGGCAGCGTTGCGGCAAATGCAGGCCGTGCAGTACCTGATGCAGGCGGCTCAGGCGCAGATGGCCGCGATGCAGCAGCAGATGATGGCGCTCCAGCACATCGCGCTCGCCAATGCGTTCGCGATGCCGATGCCGCAGCCCGTCGGCTTCGCGATGGCGCCGTGGGCCATGCCCGAGCCGGTGCTCGTCATCGTGCCGGCGCAGCCGTCGGTGCGTTCGACGGCCCCGGCAACGCCGGCCGCCCCCGCCGCGCGCGGCCCGGAAATCAAGGCCTGACACGCGTCGCGCCGCTCGGCGCCACGCGCTCGAACCGCCGGCATACGCCGGCGGTTTTTCATTGCGACGGCCGAATCAATACTGCGCCTGATCCGTCGGATTCCTGAACAGCTGCTTCATTTCCGCCGACAGCGGATAGCCGAGGCTCACGCCCTTGGGCGGAATCGGCTGCATGAACCACTGGTTGTAGAGCTTCTCGGCCGCGCCCGACGTCTGCATCTTCGCGATCACGCCGTCGACGACATGCTTGAACGCCGGATCGTCCCTGCGCATCATGCACGCGTAGTTCTCGTGGACGAGCGGCGTGCCCGTCACCGTGTACGCGCCCGGGTTGCGGTCCTTCGCGATCTCGCCGTACAGCAGCGGCTCGTCCATCACGAACGCCACCGCGCGCCCGGTCGTGACGTTCATGAACGCTTCGGCATGATCCTTCGCGCTGATGATCGTCATGTTCATCGCCTTCTCTTCGTTGAGCTTGCGCAGCAGGCGCTCGTCCGACGTGCCGGCCGTCGTCGCGACCGTCTTGCCGGCCAGGTCCGCGAAGTCCTTCACACCGGAATCCTTGCGCGTGCTGAAGCGGATGCCATAAAGAAAGATGCTGTTCGAGAACGCGGCCTGCTTCTGCCGTTCGAGCGTGTTCGTCGTCGAACCGCATTCGAAATCGATCGTCCCGTTCTGCAGCAGCGGAATCCGGTTCTGCGACGTGATCGGGATTTCCTTCACGGTGAGGTTTGGCGCGTTCAGTTCCGTCTTCAACTGGTCGATGATGCGCGACGCGATGTCCCGCGAATAGCCGATGTTCTTCTGCTGGTTGTCCGAATACGAGAACGGCACCGACGATTCGCGAATGCCCAGCGACACGACGCCCGTGTCCTTGATCTTCTTCAGCGTGCCGGTGAGGGCCTGTGCATGCGCGGTGCCCGCCAGCGCACAGGACAGCGCAACGGCCAGCCAGCGTAAGCGGCGATCCATGCTTTTCTCCTGACGAAACGTTGATCGAATCGCGATCGTACGCCCGACAAAATTCGCGTCGCATCAGGGAAAGCGCAATCAACCTTCCATCGTGGCCGGGCCGTGAAAGATGTTTTCCGTACCGCGCAAACCGGCCCGCGCCGCACGTGTCGCCCGACCGGCCGCGCACGCACTCGCCCCACCTTTTGTGCCATGCGTTCCAAACACGCGTTCATGCTGCAACGCACCAACGTAATCGTTTGCGCCCACCCCGGTTTTTCTCGTGAAACGCACTCAAGAAGCCGCCGCGCTGGCCGTTACCCAGTGCATGGCGCGTCGCAGCAACCTTGCTGCAACCGTCAGACAAAAAAAAGACAAGGTCCGGGTCAGCCGGACCAGCGCCACCGCCGGCACGACGGTTATCTACGAGGATCGAGTTTCAACATGAGAACCAAGCGTTTCAATTTTGCGCTGGCGCGCTCCGCACATGCGCGCATGCTCGCCGGCATGCTGTCCGCCGCCGCCCTCCTGCCCCTCGCCGGTTGCGGCGGTGGAGGCGGCGGCGACGGCAGCAACCCGTCTTCTTCCAACGCAGCGCCAGCCCCTGCCCCCACGCCGTCTCCCCC